>DORQ01000199.1:7253-20746 GCA_003514205.1 Acidimicrobiaceae bacterium | reverse complement strand
GTGGTGACCTCGATTGCCAACATGATGGAATCCGCAGCAACAGTGTCGCTGTTCGATCTCGCCATGATGAACAAGCAGATTCGAGGCACCATCTTCGGCTCTGCCAGCCCGAACCAGGCGATTCCCGAGTTGCTCTCCATGTACCGAGAAGGCCGCCTCAAGCTCGACGAGCTGGTGACCAACACCTACACCCTCGATGAAGTGAACCAGGGCTACCAAGACATGCGAGATGGCAAGAACATCCGCGGAGTCATCGTTTTCGATTAATCGATGACCTCCAACGCCACATCACTCGTCGACCGCCTTCAGGGGCGCGTCATCGGACGCAGATCGGAATTGGAGCAGACTGTCGCCGCCCTTGCGGGGCGGCGACACTTGCTCCTCGAGGGTCCGCCAGGAACCGGCAAGTCGACGATGCTTCGCTCCCTCGCTGAGGAACTCGACCGGCCCTTCGTCTTCGTTGAAGGAAATGCCGAACTCACCCCGGCCCGACTGATTGGCAGTTTCGACCCCGCAATCGTCCTTCAGGCTGGATACACCGAGGAAGCGTTTCAACCTGGACCGCTCTGCGAGGCGCTGAGTTCCGGGGCCATGTTGTATGTGGAGGAAATCAACCGGATTCCCGAAGAGACGCTCAACGTGCTGATTGGCGTGATGAGCGAGGCAGCGATCACCGTGCCTCGGGTGGGTCAGTTCTCGGCTGAACCAGGGTTCGCCTTTGTCGCCGCGATGAACCCCTTTGATGCAGTGGGCACTGCGAGGATTGCTGGAGCGATCTATGACCGGGTGTGTCGGCTCGAGATCGGCTATCAGGACAAAACCACAGAAACCCAGATCGTGACTGCCGCGTTGGGTTCAGTGGGAGACGCTCCGGTGGAACAGATCGTGGCGCTCTGCCGCGACACTCGATCGCACCCTGACCTCCGATCGGGCTCCTCGGTTCGCGGCGCCATCGACATGGCAGTGATGTGTCAGGAACTTGGCCTCATTCGCGGGGTGGCTCCAACTGACCCACTAGCCACCCGCGATGCCACCCAATGCGCACTGAGCGGCAGAGTCCGTGTTCGCGATGGCGCCAGCCGAAGCGCAGGCGAGATCCTTGAGGAGCTCTGGCTACGCCATTTTGGCGTCACCGACGAGGTCAACGATCAGGTTGAGGAGCCCTCGGGAAAAGTCTGACGCCGCCTGGCACCGGCGGCGGTTCACCTCCTCAGATGCTCGAAGGCGAGGAGGCCGCTCAGGCTGTGGCAGAGGCTTCGCGAAAGACCACCTCCCGGCGTGATCTTCAACGGAACCCGAACTTCGAATCGGTGTCGCCCGAGGTTGGCGTTCTCGACGAGGACGCGTTCGATCAGCTCCTCGACCTCGAACCCGACGCGGCGCTGTCGCTGCTCGCGGAGCTCACTGGAGCAACCGATGAGAGACTTCGGTCCCTCGCCCAGCGCCTTGCAGCACAGGTGCTCATTCGCTTCGCACAACGAGGAGCGGCTCCGCGTCGAGGAATTTCGCGTCTCAAGGTTCAACGCGGTTCACAGTTCGGCGACCTCGACCTCGACCGCTCCCTTGACGCCCTCCTTGCTGCCCGCACCCAACCGCTCAACCCGGACGACCTGTGGAGCTCCGGGTGGGTTCGAGACTCAACCAGCGTGTGCCTTCTCATTGATCGCTCAGGATCGATGCTGGGCGACCGACTCACCACTGCCGCAGTGGCCGCAGCGGCCGTGTTGCTCGGGACGCAGGCAAGCACCTCGGTGGTTGCCTTTAGCGATACCGGGGTGGTTCTGCACCCCCAAGGCCCGTCAACCGAACCCGAGGGCGTGGTCACCCAACTCCTGCGGCTGCGAGGCCATGGCACCACCGATCTCAGCAACGCGCTGCGAGTCGCGCAGGAACAGCTCCTCCGAGCCCCTGCAGGCCATCACCTCACCCTGTTGCTTTCCGATTGTCGCGTCACCAGCGGAGGTTCAGCCGCTACTGCCGCAGCCAGCTTGAAGCATCTGATGATCCTGCCACCAGCCGAAGATTCTGCGGACGCTGAAGAATTCGCACGACAGGTCGGGGCTCCTTGTGTTCCCGTGGCGAGCCCGAGTGATGTTCCGCGAGCGATTACCCAGGCGCTGGACATGTTCCGCTAGCAGGAGGCCGGTTTGGGTTGCCTCTGCACGGAAGGCTCGACGATCGAAGGATTCACCACCGAGAGCAGCCCCGACATAGCCGTTGAGATCCTCAATCTCGAAACCGCACTATCCAAGTGGAGCGCTGAAAGGGAGCGAGACGGGCACGTTTCCGCCCGCGTATCCAGCCAAACTCCAATTCAAGGAGAACAGACGAACCTGGGGGAACGAGTAGGCACCGGCCGTCAACGCGAACGACACTGTCCCATTCGCGTCAGTGATCGCTGGGTTCGGCGAGGCTGTCACCGAGTTGTTTGCGGCATTGAAACTGACGGTGGCACCAACAAGTGGACTGCCATCCGAGGTGGTGAGACGAGCGACTAGTGAATCCCTGAAGGGGCTGTTTGCGGTTCCCGACTGGTTGTCGCCACTCACAATAGTGAGCGTTGCCTCCGATCGCGCCTGGAGGACGATAGAGAAAGCAACTTGCGCGGATGTGCCCTCGAATTTGGCATACCCCTTGAACGTGCCTGTGGCGGCGGAGCTGAGGATCCAGCCTTGGACCTGACCGTTTGCATCAGTGGTCAGCACCGACTCCGAGTTGTTTGGGAGGTCGACCGCACCTATCGCTATCCGTTGACCTTCAACTGGAGCACCATTCTTCGTGACCTTGAACATCGGAGTTCGGAAGTTGCCTGAGTTTTGTGACGCCGAGACCTCACTAGCGCCGTCGATCGCCAGCACATTGCCACCTGGGCCAAATGCCCCGCGGCCGAGCACAATCGAGGCGCCCTCACCGATGGTGACGACTCGGGACCATTTCCCCCCGACGCAGAACAACACGTGAGAGCTATCGCGCCCCGGTGCCGAACCAGCCCGACAACGAGCGCCGGCCTTAGCCACCTGACATGAGGTAGCTAGGGTGGCAATAACTATGAATAGCGCTGCGATGCGAGCCAGCTTCATGGAGGTTGGTTCCTTCTTGAGGTGGAAACATCCAGGCTACAGGCGAATACTATATTTCGGTCAGCGCTGGCAGCGAGGCAAGATCCGCCAGAACTTCGGGGTTCGCCAAGGCCCCTGTGTTGCGAACTGGTCGGCCATTCACCACATCAGACACAGCCAGTTCCGCCAGCTTGCCTGATCGGGTTCGAGGCAGATCTGGCACTGCGGCGATCACCGCCGGAACGTGACGGGGAGTGCATCCAGTTCGAATCGCCGTGCGGAGCGCTTTCTGAAGCTCCTCGGAACACTCCGCCCCATCGGTCATGCGCACCAAGAGAACGATTCGAACGTCTCCCTGCCACTCTTGTCCGAAGACCAGCGACTCCTGAATCTCAGCGAATTGTTCGACCCGTCGATAGATTTCCGCAGTCCCGATTCGAACTCCGCCAGGATTCAGTGTGGTGTCGCTTCGACCATGTAGGACGATGCCACCGTGGTCAGTCCAGCTCGCAAAGTCGCCCTGGCTCCACACATTGGGGTACTTCTCGAAGTAGGCCGCAGCATATCGAGAGCCATCGGGATCACCCCAAAACCCCAAGGGCATGGACGGGAACGCTCTCGTGCAGACCAACTCCCCGCGCTCGCCGGGGCCAGTGGAGCGCTGGTTCTCATCCCACACATCAACTGCCATTCCCAACGCGGCGCGCTGAATCTCACCGGCGAAGACCGCAGAGGTGGGATCACCAGCGACAAAGCAGGCACAGAGATCGGTTCCGCCCGAGATCGAGGCGAGGTGAGCATCAGCAACAAATGACGAGTACACCCACTCAAAGGTCTCGGGCGCGAGCGGCGACCCCGTGGACGCAATCGTCCGCAGCGAACCTAGATCTACCTCATCAACGGTGACCTCGGCCTTCTTGAGCGAGTCAAGGTACTTCGCCGACACCCCGAAAAAGGTCACCTTCTCCTGTGCAACGAGCCCGGGCAGTGCCAAGGGGTCGGGGTGAAAGGGAGAGCCATCAAACAAGATGGCCGTCGCCCCGCTGGCTGGAACTGACGCAAGCCAGTTCCACATCATCCACCCACAGGTTGAGTAGTAGAAGACCGCATCGCCTGTGCCGATATCGCAGTGATACTGGTGCTCTTTCAGATGCTGGATGAGCACACCGCCACAGCGATGAATGATGCATTTCGGAACCCCGGTCGTGCCCGAACTGAACAGGACATACCAGGGATGATCGAAGGGAAGTCGCTCGAACTGCTCCGCCGCGCCCGCATGCGGGGCAACAGCACTCTTCCAACTCAGAATCCGCTGGTCATTGTGCGCCCCGAGTTCTGGATTGCCGCCCCAGCCATCCCATTCAAGGTTCCCGACAACAACCACTCGCTGCACTGTCGGGAGGCCGTCAAGAATCGAATCCAAGCGATCTAAGCAATCGAGCTGCTTCCCGCCGTAGAAGTAGCCGTCAGCGGCGAAGAGCACCTTCGGGGAAATCTGACCGAATCGGTCGAGCACTCCGTCGGTGCCGAAGTCTGGCGATGTGGAGGAGAACACCGCTCCAACTGAGGCCGCCGCCAACATGGCAACCATCGTCTCAGCAACATTGGGCATCCACGCCGCGACGCAATCACCAACCCCGACACCCAGGTCGCGAAGCATTGCTGCCATTGCGGCAACCTCAGCAGCGACCTCAGCCCGGGTGAAGGATCGGCGCCTCCCACATTCGTCGGTGGAGACCAACATCGGAGCCTCAGGGTCCGAACCCTTTCCTCGAAGGATCGTTTCGGCGACGTTGAGCCGAGCCTCGGGGAAAAACCGAGCGCCGATCATCGAGTCGCCGGGCGCATATGAGACGCTCCCCTTCTCGCCAATCACCCCAGTGCGATCCCAAACCTCCGACCAAAACTCCGCCGGTTGTTCCACGCTCCATCGATGCAACGAGAGGTAGTCCTCGTGTCCGGTTTCCGCTGCGAATGTACCGAGTGCCGAAGCAGCGGCGCGTTCAGGCGATGGTGCCCAGAGTGCCTCGCTCACTTGATCAGCCCGATGCGGACAGCCTCAAGGAACCGCTCGACAAACTCGATGGTACGGACGGAACGAACCGACGGAAATACATCGAATGCGTGATTGGCACCCGCACACTCCACGAACAGCACCGTGTGCTCGCTGACGTCCGCGAGTATGCGGGCAAAGGCTCGCCCCTGCTCCACTGGCGCGAGCGTGTCGACGGTCCCATGGATCATCATCATCGGGGGCGCGTCTGGGTGCACACGGAAGCGAGGTGACACCGAGGTCAACAACTCCTTCGAATCTTTGATCTTGGCGCCAAGCACGTAATCCTCGATGTACTCAAGGAACCCTGGAACCATTGCACGCTCCGTGTCGAGCAGGTCATAGACGCCGTAGAACGGGACAGCGCCTGCCACTGAGGTGTCTTTATCCTCAAAGCCGGGCTGAAACTGCGGATCATTCGCAGTGAGAGCCGTCAGGGACGACAAGTGACCGCCAGCAGAACCGCCCGTCACCACAATCATGTCGGGATCGATACCGAGCGAATCGGCATGCTCGCGAATCCAAGCAATTGCCCGTTTGCAGTCGATGACCTGCGCGGGCATCTTCGAGCGAGGCGCAAGGCGGTAGTTGATGTTGATCCCAACCCAACCCAACCCAACCATGTGGTTGAGCAGGGGGATTCCTTGTTGGGTCTTGTTGCCGATCACCCACCCGCCGCCATGAATCTCCACCACGCACGGACGAAGCTGCCCAGGACCGTTCGGCGATTCCACCTTGCTCTCATAGATATCGAGCGTGTTCCGCCAGCCGCCTTCCTCGTGGTACTTCACCGTGCGAACAACGCTGCTCTTACGAGTTCCCTGAAGCAGCGGGATGAGCGCACCCAACCGAACTGACCGAGGGCGATTCGCCACAAACTCCTCGCCGAGCACCGGACAAAGAACTGCCTCGAACTCCTCATCGACCCGAAGCGCATCAACGATGAGCTTGCCCACCGCACCAAGGGCCACCAGTTCAGCGCCCGCACGCAGCAGACCGCCTGGTTCGCGGTACTCGCCTCGCTTGGCTCGTCCAAGAAACCGAGCGCCTCGGACGGCAAGGATGGGACCAGCACCTTCGGTCACCAGCCAGCCAGCGCTGAACGACGGGATCGTCAGCAATCGACTTCGGATTCGCGGTGCGAGCGCGTTGGCCACCAGGCCAACCATTGTGAGAGAGGACCGAAGCTCTGGATGCATCCCGCTATCTTCGCCTCCTGCACCGATTTCGGCAATGCCGACAATCGCTTCGCATTGTTCAGTGAGGAATCTGGGTCGGCCGCTCCGGTTTGGGCAAGAATGAGGTTGCGCCGACATCACCCAGCGGAGGGCCACGACCAATGGAACGACTATCAGGGTTGGATGCGAGTTTCCTGTATCTCGAAACAACCTCCGCTCATATGCACGTTGCGATGACTGGTATCTACGACACTTCGACCATGCCGAACGGCTACTCCTTTGAGGCCTTCCGCGACCATGTTGTCTCACGGTTTCATCGAATCCCAGCCTTCACTCGACGCCTCGTCGAAGTGCCCTTTCAACTACACCACCCGGTCTGGATCGAGGATCCCGATTTTGATGTGGACTATCACGTTCGGCGAATCTCTGCGCCTCCCCCAGGCGGACGTCGGGAACTCGCAGAAGTAGCTGCCCAAATCGCATCAATTCCGCTCGATCGCAGTCGCCCCCTGTGGGAGGTGTGGGTGATCGACGGTGTCAAGCAGGACCGCATTGGATTTGTGGCGAAGGTTCACCACGCCGCTATCGATGGCGCCAGCGGCGCGGAGATTATGACTGAGCTCTACGACCTGGAGGCCGCGCCACCTCCTCGACCTGAGTTGCCTCTGGCCGAACCAGAGCAAGTTCCGTCAGAGGTCGAGTTGGTCTCCTACGCACTCGCGTCAAAGCTGCGGCGCGGACGGCAAATGATTCCGCTTCTGAGTCGGACCGTTCAGGGCTTCAACCAACTCGCCACGAACCGTCGAAGTCCAGATGGAATCATCGGAGCCACGCCACTCACTGCGCCGAGAACTCCGTTCAATGGGTCCATCTCGCCTCGCCGAAGTGTGGCGTTTGCACGAATCTCACTCGAGGATCTCAAAGCAGTCAGGCGCACGCTCGACGTGAAGGTCAACGACGTTGTCTTAGCTGTGTGCGCTGGCACACTTCGCAATTACCTTGAAGCTCATGATGCGTTGCCAGATGAGCCGCTCATCGCAACCTGTCCGGTATCGGTCCGGTCTCCTGAGGAGGTCGGCACTGGCGGGAACAAGGTCTCGGCAATGTTCGCGTCACTCGCGACCGATATTGCTGATCCGATCGAGCGGGTTCGAGCGATTGCCGAATCAACCCAGGGCGCCAAGGCCGAACAAACCGCCGTTGGTGCACGGTTCTTGACCGATTGGGGCGAATACGCTGCCCCTCGCACCTTTGCCACAGCTGCACGGGTCTATTCGTCAATGTCGCTCGCAGACCGCCATCGGCCCATCCACAACCTCGTGATCTCGAACGTGCCCGGACCTCCGTTCCCCCTCTACTTGGCTGGGGCGGAACTCATTGCCGCCTATCCAATGGGCCCGATCATGGAAGGTTCCGGGCTCAACATCACCGTGCTGTCCTACAAGGACTCCGTCGACTTCGGCTTCATGGCTGATCCCGAATTGGTGCCCAACGTGTGGGAGCTCGCCGAGCACGTGAAAACAGCATTCACCGAGCTCTGCGAGGCCGCCGGGGTCGCGCAACACGCCGAAGAGGCCACCGACACGCCACAAGCTTCGCCCAAACCCAAAGCTTCCAAAGCACCGGTGAAACGGGCCGCCACCACCAAAGCTCCAGCCAAGCGAGCACCGGCCAAACAGCCCGCAGCAAAGGCTTCCGCGAAAGCACCAGCCAAGCGAGCACCGGCCAAAAAGGCTGCCTCAAAACGCCCGGGCCAGCGCAAAGATTCCGGTTCCTGAAGCACCAGAACTGGAACATGTTCTAGATTCTGAACATGGCATACAACATCGCTGACATCTTTGAACACGTCGTAGACGCGGTCCCAGACCGACTAGCCCTTGTCGATCGAGATCTCAAACTCTCGTTCAGCGACCTCGACGAACGGTCCAACCGCATCGCCCACTACTTGGCGAGTCAAGGTATCGGCACTGGCGACCATGTCGGAATCTATGCCTACAACAGCGCCGCGTGGGTCGAGACGATGCTTGGCTGCTTCAAGATTCGTGCGATTCCGATCAACGTCAATTTCCGATATGTGCGCGATGAGCTCGCGTACATCTTCAACAACGCTGACCTCAAAGCCCTGGTCTTCGATCGGGAGTTTGCGCCCCTTGTTGAAGAGGTACGCGACCAGTCCCCGCAACTCAACGTCTTTGTGGCCATTCAAGACGGAACAGACGCCCCGCTCGACAAGCTGGGTGCCACGCTCTACGAGCAAGCGTGCGCGGCGAGTTCCGGTTCCCGCGATGGCCTGCCGACTGACAGGTCACCCGATGACCTGTATGTGTTGTACACAGGGGGCACAACTGGCATGCCGAAGGGCGTCATGTGGCGCCAGGAAGATGTGTACTTCGCTCTCGGCCAAGGCATCGACGCCGTCACTGGCGAGCGCGTCGAATCTGAGTTCACCATGTCTGAGAAAGCGAAGGTGAATGGTCCGCTCGTGTTCCTGGTGATTCCTCCCTTGATGCACGGCGCCGCTCAATGGGGAACGTTGGGGCAGATGAACCAGGGCAACACCATTGTGTTGCTTCCGAAGTTCTCAGCCGAAGCGTGCTGGGAAATGATTGAGAAGGAACGAGTGAACGCCGCGCTCATCACTGGCGATGCAATGGGTCGCCCGATGATCGAGTACCTCGAGGCACATCCCGATCAACATGACATCAGCTCTTTCTTTGCTCTCAGCAGCTCCGCGGCAATATTCAGTCCCACGGTGAAGGACCGCTTCCTTGAGCACTTCCCGAATCTCATCATTACTGATTCAATCGGTTCATCGGAGTCGGGCTTCAACGGGCTGCGAACTGTGGCCAAGGGCCAAGCCCAAAACCCCAACGGCGGTCCAACGGTAACTCCGGGGCCCGATGTGGTGATCTTGGATGAAGACCTGAAGATCATTGATCCAAGTTCCACACAGAAAGGCAAGATGGGGCGCGGCGGCAATATCCCCCTCGGCTATTTCAACGATCCAGAAAAGACCGCCGCCACCTTCGTGACAGTCGAGAACGGGAAGCGCTACGCGGTGTCTGGCGATTGGGCTCGCTGGGAAGAAGGTGGGCTGATCACACTCCTCGGCCGGGGCTCGACCACCATCAATTCAGGTGGTGAAAAGATCCATCCTGAAGAAGTTGAGCAGGCCTTGAAGGACCACCCAGCCGTGTTCGACTGCATCGTGGTTGGGGTGCCAGACGAACGATGGGGTCAACGCGTGGCCGCTGTGGTTCAGTTCCGCGAAGGCGCAACTGCGACAGTGGAAGAGATTGCAGACCACGCACGCTCATTCGTCGCCGGTTACAAGGTGCCGCGCGAGATGCACGTGGTGGATGAGATTCAGCGCTCACCCAGCGGGAAGCCTGACTACCCATGGGCGACACAGCTCGCGAAAGGTGACCGATGACAGCGATTCTGACAGCCAATCCTGATGGGGCCTATGAAGTCGAGGGGCAGACCATCACCATGCCCGTTCGGGTGGGCCACGCCCGCCAAGCGGCCGCCACCTTTCTCGTGCCACGCGGGCCAGTAGAGCGACTCCTCGAACCGACCCGGCTGAAGCCAGCAAAACAGGGCGGCAAACGAGCGATGGTCTCGTTGGCGCTCGTGGACTACCTCGAGAACGACCTCGGCACCTACAAGGAACTCGCCCTCGCAATACTCGTTGACGACCCTGCTGGGAGCCCTCCAAAGGCCAAAGGCTCGGTGAGCACTTACATTCACCGGCTCCCGGTTTCCGAGGAATTTACCTGTGCCGCAGGCAAGGGAATCTGGGGATTCCCGAAGTGGGTGGCCGACCTCGATGTTCATTTTCACGAGCACTCGGTGCACTGTCAGCTGAACGACGCCGAAGGCCACATGGTGCTCAGCGTCGAGATGCTGCGTGGACCACTCCCGATCCCTCGACGACCGCTCCCCATGGTTGCCTATACCTGCGATGACGAGGGAGTTGTGCGGCGCACTCCGTGGGATACCAACGGGACCGGCAGCCAACGTATCCGTCCCGGCGGCACACGAATCGAGATTGGCTACGGCCATCCAATCGCGGATGAGCTGCGCTCGCTGGGGCTGACCAGGCGACCGTTGATGACGATGTGGGACGATCATATGAGCGCCACATTCGGATCTCCCGAGGTTGTAGATATCTAACGGACTAGCTGACGAGTCGGGCTCGAAGCGAGCGCGACTCGCCAGCACAGCGACTTCGCTGCCGCCCACGAGGACCACTAGCTACGAGACGGCTACGGTGGAACCAACAAAGCACTCGTTCGCCCACGTGTCGACAGCAGAGAGTTTCATATCCGCATGGTGAATTCAGCCAGTCCTCCGCCAGCCGGCGACACCATCTCCGATGAGGAATCGCGTGCTGCGATGCGGGGGTTCCTTCAGCGATCTGAGGTGCGCTTGTCGACTATCCACCGGGTCGGTCAAGCCCTCTTGGGCGGATCGGCCCTCGTGCTTTTGTTGCCCTTGTTCATCCGCGACGGGTTCCCAAGACTGACAACGTTGCTCATGTCTTCTTACGACGCTGGCCAGCATTGGTTAGTGATCGCAGGTATCGGCGTCGCCGCATTCGTCTCCATAGCGTTGCCAGTCGTTGCAATCTATTTGCTAGTTGGAGATCTGCTGGGCTTCTATTTCACGAGCAACACGTTCGGGGCGCTGGGCGCGAGCCCCGACACGCCCTCGCGCACCGTATTCAACCCTCGATTCGTCATATCGGGACTCGGATTCAACAATGACGAACTCAATGACCGAACCCAGAAGCTGCTCGACGAAGGCCGCGACGATGAATGGACCCGCGCCCTGCTGGTTCCAAGGAGCCTCGACGACGCTGGTTGGCGCGACCGATTCGACACCCGCGCGTTCGAGATCTGGCACACCGTCACACCCGAGGGCCTACCGGGAGATGACGACCGACTTCGTCAGCAGTTTCGCCTGGCAGGCCTGAACCGAGACCGGACACTGGCCCATGATGTCGCTCGCACCGAGGCACTGCTGGCGAAACACGTGCTGAGCATCCGCATCGTTGTGCTCCGCTACACCAAAGCGCTACTCCTCTTGATCGCGACAACAGTCGCGACGCTTGCCGCGTCAGGCATTGTCGAGGAAGCCCTCCACGATGACCCCTCAGGTGGGCGCTTCGCTGACGGGTTTCCGTACCGGCACCTGTTCCTCGTCGCGCTTGTGTACGTCGCCTGGGCACCGGCCGCTGTTCGGAGTGTGACTGCACCACTTCGGATGATTCAGCGCCACACGCCAGGAGTGGGTGAGCATCGAGACGTGTACTTGGACAAGCAGCTCACACAGTTCGAGTCAGCGACTGTGCTCGCCACATTCGTTGTGCTCGTTGGTGCAGTGGCCGCGCTCATCACCGCGGGATCCCAGACTGCCGGCACCGCCGGGCTGTGGTTGGGTATCACGTTTGGAGGTCTTGGAGTTGGGTTGTGGATCCTCGCCCTCTCTGGCTACACCGCTGGCCCCCGCCAGACGTTGACCGCGCTCACGCTGCTCACTCGCGGACGCGAGGCTCCGGCCGCATCGAACGAGCTGCGACGCGGGAGACAGTGACTATCGAACGTGGAACTCGATCACGTTGCTAGCTCAGCACTTCTTTGAGGTTGCCGAGCACTCTCGTCATGGACCCAGGGCCAGGCCGATACACGGAAGTGCTCGAGTCCGAGGGGACTACGGAATCATTCTTCCCGACCACGCGAGAACGCAATACAGACCAAGGAATGCCGAACTGGCGCTGAACGCCGCGATGTTCGCGCTGCGCTGATGGTGTTTAAGAAGCGGCAACGAGCACACGTACTGAACCAGCGCAGCGAGAGCTACGGGGAGCGCACATGAGGACAGCGAATACCGACCCAAGGAATCGATGTTGTTGGCAGAGAGCGACACCAGCAAGGTGGCACCTAGGCCAATCAACCAGGGCAGGGGAAGACGACGACGGCCCACGACCAACGCGGCAATAACCACCACTGCAAACCCAAGGTTGATGATGTCTCGTCGATCACCGGTCGCCACTTCGAGAACTGCTTGGCCGAACCGGCTGAACGGTTCATGCCACCCAGCGCGGTACTGCGCCTGAGCTTCGGTCACGCTCCCGTAGGTTCCGAATCGGTCCTGTAGCCATAACAGGTAGAGCCCGAGTCCGATCGCTGGGCTGCTGACAACGACGAGGAGCCTCGAAGTAGCAATCGCTCGACCAACGAGGGTCTTCTTGGCCTGAGGTGACTCATCTTCGCCACTGCCCGTCCCCCGAATCAGCGCCAGCATTTGCGGTGCTGCTTCGAGAGCGAAGACAACGCACAGCAGAACCCCTGTCGGGCGGGACAGGCTCGCCAGCATCGCCAACACTGCTGCTCGCCCGTGGTGCCCCCGACTGAACGCAAGCATCGCCCCGCAGGCGAATGCCATCGCGAACGCCTCGGCGTAGACCCAGCCAAACGCTGCGCTCGCAGGCCACAACGCCAAACACCAGACGCTGAGACGAGCAAGTCGCTCGTCACCCATGCGCTCGACAACTAGCCGATAGAGCAGAATCGAGGCAGCAAAGGCAGCTGCGTTTGAGAGAAGGATGAGGGCAATATCTGGGCGGTTACCGAGCAGCCAACCGCCGGCACGCCCCAGTAGCGGATAGGCCGGAAAGAATCTCCTGACGAACTCGTCGAGATCGGCGTAGCCATACTTGGCGATGTCTCGGTAGTAGGTCCCGTCCCACAGGAACAGCCCGAGCGACTTCGTTGAGTCCTTCGTGGCCACTGATGCGAACCAGCTGGTCTCAGTGACGAGCCAAGCAAGGCCCATCACCAGCCGAACCACAATCCAGGCCTGCGCTGCCAGAATCCACTCAGGAGCGAAGCGATCCTTCACGTTGGCTTCAACTCCATGCGGCTGGATCTCGGGCTTCGCTTCTCGCACTCCGCAACTCCGACACGGCCAAGAGGGGATCCTCAACCTACTACTCATCCGCACCTCTGGAGCCCGCTCAGTTCAGTCGGCCTCTTACCGGTCGGCCGCAGCTGGAGCGTCGAGCGCCAAGTCGCCAGGAAGGCGGAGATCGCGAAGCGCCACTAACGTCAACGACATAGAAGTGTCCTTGAGGGGGAATTTTGCGACGCCACATCAACATTTCCGTACGGACACCCAATGCTCGGAAGTTCCGAGGAT
>DORQ01000199.1:4958-7081 GCA_003514205.1 Acidimicrobiaceae bacterium | reverse complement strand
ATACAGGCTCACGCCCAGCGACATTGGCAGCTACATCAGGGTCGCAGTGGCGGCGCGTAATTCGTTTGGAAGTACCACTCGCTTCTCTGTCCCGATTGGTCCAATCACGGACACATCGGAGTACGCGACGGTTTCAGCGACCGTTCCCTATTCCTGCGCCGGGGTCGGATTTGCCGCCTACCTGGGCGTCTTGCCAACGCAGAACGTTGACATCACCCTCACCGCGCCCGTTGTGGCAGAACCCAATCAGCAATTCGACGTTACTGTGGACATCTCAACGCTGACGCTGGATGTCCCTCCGCTTCCCTTGGACGGTCCGCCATTGATTGCTCTGAACCCCGTTGGGGCCTCAGGCTCAACGGGTGGTCACGCGACTGGCGTGTCTGCGATCTTTGAAGGCCCTATCGCCACGATCCCCCGCTTGACGATGAGTGCGACACCGACAGGTTCTGGCGCAGGAACTGCCACCTTCACCGCCGGGAACATCAGCATTCTCATCAGCTCTACCGGGTTCGTTTGCACCGTCGTAGGAAGTGCTTCGCCCCTGAGCGTTACAACACAGATCCGCGTCGCCCCGACAGCGATCCCCCACTGACCATCGCGCCCTCTGGGACGTGCAACTCGCATGGGGATTCGTGTCTAGCGGACTGCGCCGACCGATTCGAGCTGCTCGAGTTCATCGTTCGATAGGCCCCATTGTTGGAGGACTTCACGGGTATTCGCTCCCGCTACCTGAGCGGGCGATGGTAGACCGGGATCGCTTCGACTGAATCTCGGCGTTGGTCGAGGCTGTTGAACTCCTTCGATCTCGACGAACGAACCCGTTGCCACGAGGTGCGGATCGTGCGGTGCCTCCATCATGGTCAGCACGGGAGCAACACAGGCGTCTCGTTCCGCGAAAATCTGGTCCCATTCCGTCTGCGACTTCGAGCGGATGACGTCGAGAAATCTCGATCGCATGTCAGGCCATCGGGACCGGTCGTTCTGATCCCCAAGGTCGGCCGGGTCGATACCGAGCCCTGCGAGCAGCTCAGCGAAGAACGCTGGCTCAATAGCCCCGACCGAGATGAACTTCCCGTCAGAACATTCATAGCAATCGTAAAACGGCGCCCCCGAGTCCAGAAGGTTGGTGCCTCGCTGATCAGACCAGTAGCCCGTCGATGCGGCACCAAAGAGCGGAGCCATCAGCAACGCCGCTCCCTCCACCATTGCTGCCTCGACCACCTGTCCCACACCACTAGATTCCCGCTCCACGAGTGCCGCCAGGATTCCGAAGGCAAGGAACATTCCGCCCCCGCCGTAATCTCCAACAAGATTCAACGGCGGAGTTGGCGGTGAGCCTGCGCGACCAATGTGTGCCTGTACCCCTGCCAACGAGATGTAGTTGATGTCGTGGCCCACCTGGCGGGCCCGAGGTCCGGTCTGGCCGTACCCAGTCATTCGGCCGTAGACCAGTCGCTGGTTATCGGCGCAGAGTGGTTCGGGACCAATTCCCAACCGTTCGGCCACTCCCGGTCGAAACCCCTCGATGAACACGTCCGCCTCACCTGCAAGGCGTCGAACCAGCGCAGCACCCTCAGGATGCTTGAGATCAATTCCCGCCGAGAGGCGACCGCGGCTCGATAGGTCCCAGGCTGCCAGGCCAGCAATGGTATTGGTCCCAGGAGGACGTTCGGCTCCTGGGCGTTCGACGCGCAACACGTCGGCTCCGTGATCAGCCAACATCATGGCGCAGAACGGTGCTGGCCCAAGGCCGCCTATCTCCACAACCTTCACTCCTTCGAGTGCACCACCCATCTCAAACTCCTGTTCATGCGGGATGCCAAAGCACCTCGCTCAGCCTGCCAGACTGTGGCCATGGCATTGAACGTTCTGGGTACCGAACTCCAAACCTGCTCGGTTGCACCCCTCACGGGCTTCTACCGCACCGGGTGTTGCGAAACGGGAGCGGAGGATCGCGGCATTCACACAGTGTGTGTCGAGGTCACTGAGGAGTTCCTCGAATACTCCGCCTCAGTTGGCAACGATTTGTCGACACCTCAACCGGGCTTCCCAGGTCTGCGCGGCGGCGATCGCTGGTGCTTGTGCGCCACCCGATGGACTGA
This sequence comes from Acidimicrobiaceae bacterium, assembly GCA_003514205.1. Classification (GTDB taxonomy): domain Bacteria; phylum Actinomycetota; class Acidimicrobiia; order Acidimicrobiales; family Microtrichaceae; genus UBA11034. The sequence goes on along the minus strand of DORQ01000199.1, from coordinate 4,976 downwards.
TGCCCTTGCAGCTGGGAA
>DORQ01000199.1:2643-4734 GCA_003514205.1 Acidimicrobiaceae bacterium | reverse complement strand
GCAAGGGCCCGCTCCTCCGCCAGGACGACCAGCCAATCGTTAGAAGCGAATGAACTTCTGCTCGCCCATTCCAGCGAATCCGTCGACGCTCACGACCTCACCTCCAGCCAAGGTGATGTTGCCTTCGAAGCGGCCGTAGGGGCCGTAGTACTCGGCGAGAAACCGTTTGGGCCCGAGATGGATATCGCTCGACACCAACGGAGTGAAGGTCACATCAACCTGGCCGCGGAGATCTGCAATGCGCCACGGCTCTCTCACGCCACCGGGACGCGTGAATTTCACTGAGGGGAGGCGATGCACCTCGTTGCCGAGCCACACAGCATTCTCGTTGTAGAGCTCAGGAAATTGGATCTGATTCGAGGTCAGGTTAAACGCAATCAACTTGCCCGAAGATGATGAGGCACCAGTCACCCAGTCGTACTTCATGGGCGCTGGGTACTGACCCTTATGGTCGTCCATGATGAGAACCGACTGGTCTCGCGAGAACTCAACGACTTCCTCGCCGATCTGCATCGTTGCTTGCACAGCCATCGCGCACTTGTTTGAATACAGCGTCGTGTTCTCGGTGAAGGGGTGCGAGATGACAAGGTGCCCTGCTTCTGACGGACCACAGTACCCACGGGCTGTCAGTTCAAGGGCCGGCAATGAATCCGTTGCCGCGTGCGATGCCGAGACACGCAAGGAACCGCTTGGAACCTCATTCACTATGTTGAGCGAGAAGCCTGCGGCCTCGCCCGTCGAGGTCGTGCCCGAAAGCCCCTGAGCAACGGACACCTTCCAGGCTGGCACTCGGTGCAACCAACGAAAGATCCGTCCAGAGGGCAGGTGAGTCGCAATGAGTTGGACCAGTCCGAGAAGTTTCGCCGAATACACGGCCCCGCAGAGAAACCACTCACCATTGGTGATTTGAAATGCTTGCCATTCCTTCAATTGGAGGTTGCGAATTGCCCTCGGAATTGAGCTCTCCGCGTCGAGTTGATTGAGGTGCTCGACGGGCCGAGAGAACGTGCCGAGATTGTGCTTCCCGTCTGTCACCAACCTGGAAATCGGCGGGTCGAACGGCAACCTCGTCGGCTCGACAATTCTCGACATCTCATCACGCTCCTGAACGTAGAACCTCAGGATTCTAGGTCGTGGCCAGGTTTGTACACTGCTCCAATGACTCACATCGGATTCCTCGGTCTCGGCACCATGGGCTGGCCTATGGCCTCAAACTTGATTGCGGCGGGACACAGCCTGTCTGTGTGGACGTTCTCGCCAGGAAAAGCCGAGCAGTTCGCCGACTCCCTCCGTGCACAGCATCCAGGGTGCTCCGTCACTGCGGTAGACACCCCGTCTGAAGCAGCCTCCTCAGCGGAGGTGACCTTCCTCATACTCGGCGATACCGAGATGGTGAACCAAGCGTGCATGGGCACCGGTGGAGTCTTCGAAGCTGCCCCCAAGGGATCGATCGTCGTGGACTGCTCGACAATTGCACCCGATCAGAGCGTTCACCTCCACGAAGTTGCCCGAGAGCACGGACTCAGGTTTCTCGACGCGCCGTGCACAGGATCGGTTCCTGGCGCTGAGGCGGGTGCACTCACCTTCATGATTGGTGGCGATGACGACGTTGTGGAGCAGGTCAGGCCACTCTTTGAGATCCTGGGGAACTCGATCTACCACTGCGGCGGACCGGGCTTAGGGCTTGCCGCGAAGCTGTCCCAGAATCTCATGCTCGCCAACGTCAGCCAGGCCTTCTCCGAAGCAATGGTGCTGGCTCACAAAGCCGGAGTACCTGCCGAGCTCATGATGGAGGTGCTCGAGCACTCTGCCGCGCGAACCGGCTACGCACCATTCAAGTTTCCCTACATTCTGAACCGCGATTTCCAACCACTGTTTTCGCTGCAATGGATGACCAAGGATGTTTCCTTGATGCTCGACGAGGGGGATCGCCTGGGTGTTTCCCTCCCGCTCACCATGCGAACCTTTGAAGAGTTCAATTCGGCAATCGCCGACGGCTTCGGCGATGAGGATTTCTGCGGAGCCATCCGCCGAGTTGAACGACAGGCGGGCACAGAGCTAACCCGGGACTGAGCTGACCAGCGACTGAGC
>DORQ01000199.1:350-2509 GCA_003514205.1 Acidimicrobiaceae bacterium | reverse complement strand
GAGCTGACCAGCAACCGAGTTACACCTGTTCAGCGCCCAATGAGGACAGCATCGAGGCCGCCACCACCAACACTGCTCCAATAATGGCGATCATTCCGAGCCGCTCACCAAACAGCACTGCAGCAAGGCAGGCCGCCACCACGGGTTCAAGGTTGGCGATGATCACTGATCGAACTGGGGACAGACGTCGCAGGCCCTCTCCGAGCAGGACATATGGCAACCAGGTCGACACAAGACACAACGCACCAACCCACATCCACTCCGATCCGGACGGCAAGGAAAATCCCGCAGCAATTCCCAGGGGAATCGAGCCGACACACAATGCGACCGCGTAGACCTGCGTTGGCCCAAGTCGAAGAAACAGCCCGGATCCCACGAGATAGTAAGCGGAGTACGACAGCCCAGCGCACAAACCAAGAGCAACCGCCAACGGTGTCAACCGGGCGTTGCCTGAACTTCCGAGCACCACGGCAATGACCCCAGCCGTGCCGATCAGCACCGAGGTCGAGGCAACGCGTGAGGGAGGGCGACGCGTCATCACGACATGGCCCACCACCACCCAGATTGGTGCTGTGTACAGCAACACGTACGCAACAGTCACGCCACCCTCAAGCACGGCAGCTGGAAGAGCGAAGTAGAAGATCGACACACCAACACCAGCGAACCCAACGAGGGGGAGGACCTCGCGTCTCGGCACGGTCAGCCGGCCGCCAATGACCTTCAGGTTCAGCACAAAGAGGCAGCCAGCACCGCTCGCTCTCCACCATGCGATATCAACTGCGCGGACACCGTTGCCGTTGAGATGTTTGGTGAAGATGCCGATGAGCGCCCAGAGAACTGCAGCGCCGCCAACACAGAACGCCCCAATCAGCGCTGAGGAAGTGTCTCTGTCGTTCGGACCATCACGCAGTTGTGCTCCAGGATGACCCTCGACGTCCTCAGAAGGCGGAAGACTCACTCGGCATTGTCAGCTTGGGCAGCGAGCGCAGTCTCCAGCGCCCATCGATAGTCGGGCTTGCCGACAGGAGAGCGAACGAGCAGATCCACCATCACCAGCTCTCGTGGGACTTTGTATCCCGCAAGCGTGGCCCGACAATGCTCGCCAAGATCCTCCAACGTGAGCTGGCTTCCTTCAACAAGTTGCACCACCGCGCAGACGCGCTGGCCGAAGCGATCATCGGGCACTCCAACTACCACAGCGTCGTACACGGCGGGATGCGCCTTGGCGGCCGCTTCAACTTCCTCGGGGAACACCTTCTCCCCACCAGTGTTGATGGTCTGAGATCCCCGTCCGAGAAGAAGAATGGTGCCATCGGCTTCGACTGTGGCGATGTCTCCAGTCAGAACCCATCGAGCGTCGCCAACCGTCACAAAGGTTGCCGCAGACTTCTCGGGATCGTTGAAGTAGCCGAGCGGAATCCTTCCCCGCAACGCAACCCGACCCTCGACACCTGAACCCGGCTCGACCGGGTTGAGGTTCTCATCGAGCACCATGGTGCTATCTGTCAACGCAACGAACCGAGTCGACCCGCCAGAGTTTTCGCCGGGGTTGATTCGTTGCGATCCCTGCGCTCCGGTCTCGGAGGATCCGAACCCATCGGTCACCATCACGTGCGGCAGGATCTCGGCAAGGCGGTCCTTGAGAGAAACTGTGAGCGGCGCGCCCCCCGAACCAAGGGCAAACATGGATGAGGTGTCAAAGGGTCCGTGGGTGTCCCACGCATCAACAAGGGGTCGAACCATCGCATCGCCAACCACGATCAACGTGGAGACCTTTTCGCGTTCGATTGCCTTCCAGGTCTCCAGAGCATCGAAGGAACCTGGGTTCATGACCACCTGTGCACCACAAAACAGCCAGGACAACGAGGTCCATTGGGCTGCGGCGTGCATCATTGGGGCAAGCGGAAACGATACGAAGGGGAAATCGATCACTCGATCAAGCAATTCGGCCGGAGCCTCCACTGGGCCACTGAGTCGCATTGGGTCGCCACCACCAATACAGGCAAAGAACGCGTCCTGTTGGGTCCAGACGACACCCTTGGGCAATCCCGTGGTTCCGCCTGTGTAGATCACGTACCGATCGGCATCGGACCGTGGAGCGAAATCTCGAACCTCGGACTCCTTGGCGCACTCAAGTTCGTAGTCGAGAGCTCCAGGAA
>DORQ01000199.1:0-188 GCA_003514205.1 Acidimicrobiaceae bacterium | reverse complement strand
TCGAGATCGGGCAACGGTGGCGCCACCGTGAGAATCGGAAGTCCCGCAAGGGAGGCGAGTCCCGCAAGTCGATCGGACAAGTTTCGGTGCGAAATCAACGCAACTGCCTGGGAATCTGCGATGAGATGATCGAGTTCTGCCGAGACGTAGCGGTAGTTGATATTGATCGGCACAGCCCGGATCTTGAA
>DORQ01000092.1 GCA_003514205.1 Acidimicrobiaceae bacterium | reverse complement strand
CCAGCTGGCATGGGGAGTCCATCGACTCGCTCGACCAGCTTGGTGACGTCGGGAACGAAGGCCGTTGGAATGATCGTCATCGTGCCAGTGTCAGTCAAGGCACCCGAGGTGTTGCCAGCGAAGTTCACGCTCACTGTGTTGGTCAAGGTCAGGTCGGCAGGCAGCGCGCCAGACTGGGTGATCGGCACGAGCACCGTTGCAGTGCTGCCGGGCTCAAGGCGGGAGATCGTCCAGACAGGATTGGTGATTGGTGCCGGAGCGCCAGCGGGCGTCTCCGTCAGCGTTGGTCGTGTACCCCCCGCAGAGACTGGATCAGGAGATACTGACCAGAGTCCGCCGGGATTCGAGAGATCTTTGAACCCAGCGGTGGCTACTGCCTGTCGGCTGTAGACGTGGCTCGCCCCAATGGTGTCGGTCAATGCCACGTTCAACGCTGGCACCGAGGAGGTGTTGGTGACCCTGATGGTGTAGGTGCCTCCGCCGCCCTGGGCGACCGTGACGTTATCGGCGAGATCTGGGGTCTTTGTGAGCGCGAGCGCTGCACGCTGTGTTCTGAGATCGATGATGTCGGTTGCCTGGTAGAGGCGACGGCTGGTCAGGTCTCCTGGAGTGTCCTCGATGCCAGCGCGACCAAGTCCATCCACTGCGTTGACCCGGGCGGTGTTGGTCCACACACCTGGGTTGGCGGAGGTGAGAACTTCGAAGCGTACGGTCACAACTTCGCCGGGGGGAATCATGAACCCAGCGTTAGGTGCCGTCTTCATGCCGTTCAGAAGTTCGGCTGCCATGGTGGAGCCTGGAAGGAGATAGGGCGAAGCTGCGCTGATCGTGGCCACTGCAGGTGCAGCGGGATCGGTGATCCGGACACCTCCAGAGGCGCTGACAATTCGACCTGAGTCTGCGACATAGGTGAATCCACTTGGAAGCGTCTCAGTGATTGACGGATTGAACAGCGGGCCACTGCCCGTGTTTCCGATCTCGAGTTCATAGGTGACGGTGTCGCCGTTGACACCGAATTCGGGGGGGCTCGCCACTTGTGAGGTCACGATGCGTTTGTCGAGCGTCGGCGTCGGATAGGTGGCGTTCACCTGCGCGGCGGAGGTTGGGAGCGACTCGCCAGTTGCTGGATACACAGTGCCGGTCGGGCCGGAACGGTATTTCGAGATCTGGGCTGTGTTGATGAGGTCAACGTCTCGTGAATAGCCAGCATTGAACGCCGGAAGCGATGACGTGACGAATGTGAACGTCATCGTTGCGCCTGGGGCGATCGAACCCGGGATCGTGAACACGTCATGCCACCAAAACCCAAGTGCGGTGAACGTAACTCCATTACTGATCGACGTGGGAAGTCCAAGGCCATATGAACCAAGACCGGGACCGAAGGTCTTTCCAATGCCTTGATCTCGCACCTCTACGCCAAATGCAGGAGCGTTTCCGGTGTTGGTGACATCGATAGTCCATGTCACCGTTGGGTCCAAAAGATCGGGATCCCAGGCAGCGTTTCGATTTGCAGACTTCGCAATGCTGAGCACGGGGCGCCCAATAGTGACCGAGGTTGTGGCACTACTTGTGGCGTCGAATGGTGTCAGCCGGGAGAGGTTCGGAAGAGCCTGTCCAAGTCGATCAACAGCGTTGGTTCTGCCCTCGGCTTGGTTCGTCAGTACAGCGTTGAGCGGGATTGGCGACCCGTCGTTGTAGGTAGCGTCAACCGTTGCGCGATAGACCACTGTGTATACCCGGTCGAGCCCAGAGCTCGAGAGGCTGCCGAGATACCAGCCAATGCGGGTTGTGCCGTTGTTGTTGGGCGATGCCGCAAGCGGGAGCGGGCCCGGATCACCAACTGCACACCCTGAGGTACAGGTTGCTGAGATGTACCCGCTGGGATCGGAGAACGTGAAGCCGTCGGGGAGCAGATCGGTGATCAGTGCGTTTGCATAGGCGGAATTAGCCGGGAATGTGGCGGTAACTGTGAATTCTTCCTCGGCGCCCCAGCCAATGACTGGGTCGGAGGCGCTCTTGGCGATGACAGGGGTGTCGACACCAACGGCGACGGTGGCAGTGCTTGTTACGGGAGACAGCGTTCGCTCACCGGCGACAGTACCGGGGAGCGATGTTCCCGTGGCCGAGACCGAGTTGGAGACAGTGGTGCCCTTCGGCGTTGATGCTGAGACTCGAACTCGAAGGGCGAGCGTCTCAGATCCTCCGGCTGCAAGAGCGGGAAGTGTCCATCGCATCGTGCGCGTCGCTGCATTCCAGGTGCCGCCTGATTCACTCACGGCTCCGTCGACCAGTGGGGAGCCATCGGCGCCGAGTGGCGTCAACTCAGGGGCCAGTACGTCCGAAACGATCACGTCGTGAGCCGTTCCGGCCGGTAGCTCATTGGCGGTGCCTGAATCTGTGGGGGCAGCAACTTCGATCTCATAGGAGAACGGCTCACCTGGGGCGACGGCTGCCTGGCTGGCGGTCTTGCGCACTGTCAACAGCGGCTCGATCACTCCAACCTTGACGGTCTGAACCCCGGTATCGCGGTTCGACGGACCGGTCGAGGCGCTACTAAAGCAACTCGCGACGGTGCGAACTGTTCCTTCGACAAGGGCCGGATGGTTTGGCACCGACACCGCAACGGAGAGGTCGAACGTGTTGCCACCGCTGGGGACTACGTAGGAGGCAACCCCTGCGCCAGTCGGGCTCGCGAGAAGAGCGGCGGCATCTGCCGGGAAGAAGACGCTATGGGTGGTCTCGGTTGCAGTGGCGACTGTGGCGAGAGTCCATTGACCAAGGGTAGGTTCGGTCCCAGGCGTGAGCAGTTGCGGCACACCGTCGATTTCCAACTGCGGGGCCCCTGCAGAGCTGGTCAGTTCGTTGGTGGGCACGACAATCTGAAGATATGTCGAGAAGTACGTGGTGCCGTCGGGTCGTTCAATGACATCCTGGTAGACGGTGCCCGCACCGAAGGTTGTTCTGCTGTGAGCGGTGAGAGCTTCCCCAATCCCCACTGCGGGAACACCTGAGATATTCCCCGTCGTCGTCGGGCGATTCACCGAGCAGACACTGTCCATGGCGATGGTGGCGGGGTTCGTATCTGCACTCGCCACCGGAACGGATAGCAACGTACCGAGGATTGACAGTGATGCCAGACAACTGGCCAGTCGATTTCGCATCGACTCCTATCGGCGCTGCCTCGGACTTCTTGAGGCGTGACCTGACAGCGGCGAAGCGTGACACCTTTCCCGCTGCGAGCAGCACGACTGGCCTACCATTGTGGCATGCGCAATCGCCCCACACCCGTGCTCCTTGCCTCATCGGTGCTGCTGTCCTCGGTACTGCTCTCCTCGGTCCTTGCCGGTTGTAGCGATTCGAAATCCACTGCAACTTCCTCCACAACCTCGACCACGACAACCGTCGAGCCCACCACGGGGACTGGGTCCACTGGGACTGGGTCCACGGGAAGTGACGGCACCAGCACATTTGTGATTCCCCAAGAGCTTCTCGATCGGGTCGCCAACTCGGGTCTGACAACGGTGGATGTTGACTATCCGCCCCAGCCTGAGACAGTCGACTGGCCAACAACGAATTGGGTTCGTGCAGATCTTCCCTCCGGAGTGGATGCCTCGACAGTGAACAGCATCGTCGATACAGCCTTTACTGGTGGCGGAGATGGTGATGTCATCGACGCAATTCTGGTAGTTCAGGGTGGCAAGCTCGTGCTGGAGCGCTACAACGGCTGGGACCCGCAGGCACGCCATAACTCATGGTCGATGGCAAAGTCCATGACGCAAGCAATGGTCGGAATTCTCGAACGGGACAACAAGATTGACGTGTTTCAGCCCGCCCAGGCTGCCGAGTGGGCCGATCCGGCCGACCCTCGACACAACATCACCGTGGATCAACTGCTTCGGATGAGCTCAGGACTTGAATGGGAGGAATCCTATGCCGACGCCGATGGCGACGTGCTCACTGTCCTTGGCGAGCGGGGCAAGGCAGATCGAGCGGGCTACACCGCCCGCAAGCCCCTGGAGGCAGAGCCGGATACGAAGTTCGAGTACAGCACCGGCACCGCGGACATCATTGGTCGTGAAGTCGGCCAGATAGTGGGCCTCGGTGCACCGTACGAAGCATGGATTCAGAAGGAACTGTTCGATCCACTTGGAATTCCCGGCGCAGATCATCAATTCGATGAGACTGGCAATACAAATTCGGGCTCGTGGATCAATCTTCGACCAGAGGACTTTGCCCGGTTCGGACTGTTGTTTCTGCGTGACGGAGTCTGGGACGGCACTCGGATTCTCCCCGAAGGCTGGGTGGATTACAGCCGATTGCCAACGCCGACAAGCCCCCAGCGCGAGTACGGCGCTCAATGGTGGTTACACGGCAATCCTGCGTACCCCGAGGTGTTCTGGGCATCGGGCTTCAATGGGCAGAGCATCACGGTGATGCCGAAACAGGACACGGTGATTGTCGTGCTGTCCACCACCTCCACTGATCGAGATTCCAAAGCCAGAGATGCGTTGATGGACGCCTTCGCTGGACTGGCTCGCTGAGCAGGACTGGCTCGCTGAGCAGGACTGGCTCGCTGAGCAGGACTGGCTCGCTGAGTAGGACTGCCACGCTGAGTAGGACAGCCACGCCAACAGATTGTGACAAAGGTCCCGATGATGAATTCTCGGGAACTTTGGCGGGAGCGGCGCCGACTCAATAGGCGTGTCGACAAGTCCAAGATTCCCTGTGAAGGCTTCCTTTCGTGTGGGAGTCGCCTCCTTCTCCATGCTCGTGCTGCTGGCTGGCTTCTCCATCGCCGGATGCGGGAACAAGAGTGAGACCGCCAACACTTCCAACTCAGACAAGCCGATCTGGGCAACCGAGCTCGCGGGAATCAGCCGGGAGCCGTCGTTAGACGTATCAGAGCTCTCGCTACCCAACGCGGTGGACGGGACTGCGCAGGTATTCAAGGCCGACCCAGATGGCCTCCTCTTGCTCTACTTCGGCTACACAAGCTGCCCCGATGTCTGTCCAACCACGTTGTCGGACTTTCGCGTCGCCCTCGAGGAACTCCCAGCCGATGAGGCGAGCAGAGTCGATGTTGCCATGGCGACGGTGGACCCAGATCGCGATACCGGGGAACTGATGAGCAGCTACCTCGACCATTTCTTCGAGGCGGACCAGATCCACCCGCTTCGGACTGAGGACCCAGAGGAACTCTCGCGAGTAACTCAGACCCTCGGTGTCCAGTTCAGTGTGGCTGAACATGCTGCTGGCGCAACGGAATACGACGTTTCTCACTCTGCCATTACCTACGTGGTGGATGACCAGGGTTTGGTTCGCGTCGAATGGCCCTTTGGAATCGATAGCCAGGCGATGGCGTCGGATCTTCACCTTCTACTCAGCAACTACAAGGAGAAATAGCAATGAAAGCGATGAGAATTGCACCACTTGCGGCTATTACGGCTGCATCCCTGCTGCTTGGCGCCTGCGGCGAGTCGGAGACCGCTGAGAAGGCCACCGACACGGAGTCCTCCGCGAGCGAGACCACAGCCGCAGCGAAGTCGGCGCTTTCCATCTCGGGCCAGTGGGCTCGTACCTCCCCGATGGTGGCGTCCGCCGGAGCGGCCTACCTGACGATTGACAACAGTGGAGACACGGATGACGAGCTACTCACCGCTTCTGTGGATGCATCGATTGCCGCCAAGGTTGAGCTCCATGAAACCGTCGCTGTGGAGGGAGGAGCAACCGAATCTTCCATGATGCCGACTGCGGAATCCACCGAGGCACCAATGATGAACACCGGCGCAACCGGGTCAGCTGAAGCACCGATGATGGGCACTGGCACCACTGGGGCGCCGATGATGGAGATGCGTCCAGTCACCTCGATCGCCGCACCGGCGGGTGGTCAGGCGATTTTGAAGCCAGGCGGATACCACATCATGCTGCTCGAGCTTGCAAAGCCTCTTGAGGTCGGAACAACCATTGAAATCACGCTCACCTTCAAGGAAGCTGGCGAAATGGTTGTCTCTGTTCCCGTTCGAGATACGGCACCCTGAGATGTTCGAGCGTCGAGCGTTGCTGAAGTGCGTTCTCGCAGTCGCGATGGCCTTAGGGACAGTGAGTTGCGCCTCTGGTGGAATGGAGATCGTCATACCTGACGGTACTCAGCAACGCATCGATGCCGGTCAAACCGTGGAGCTCATGCCAGCGCTTCTGGAGTTTCGCGTCGGAGATACGTTGGTCATCCGAAACGAGGACACCGCCTCCCAGTATGTTGGCCCCTATTTCGTGAAGCCCCAGTCCACCGTCACGTGGAAGTTCTCCAAGCCTGCGACGTATGAGGGCGCCTGTGAGTTGAATGGCGAAGGTGGCTACAAAATCGTGGTGACCAATTGAGGGAATCCCAAGGCCGCCAGCCGCAAGCCCGCCAACCCCAAGG
>DORQ01000182.1:6450-6750 GCA_003514205.1 Acidimicrobiaceae bacterium | reverse complement strand
ACCAGCTCGAGAACCTACTCATCACTACCACCAACTCCCAAGGAGCATCATGAGCAACTTCACCCCCAACCCCGATCTCGACCTCGTACTTGAGCGCACCATTGCGGTGACGCCCGAGCGAGTGTGGGCGGCATGGACCGAACCGGAGTTGCTCATGCAGTGGTTTACGCCCGCTCCATGGAAGACCGTGGCGGTCGACAATGATCTACGTCCGGGGGGCCGATGCGTCACCACGATGGAGTCACCTGAGGGCGAGCAATTCCCCAACGCTGGCTGCTACCTCCAGGTTGAGCCGAATCG
>DORQ01000182.1:5448-6246 GCA_003514205.1 Acidimicrobiaceae bacterium | reverse complement strand
GGTGCGGGCGACCTTGCGTTCACCGCGCGCATTGAGATGCAGGAGGCCCCGGGTGGCAGCACCCACTACCGCGCAGTAGCTATGCACGCGACTGAGGCTGCATGTAGCCAACACGCCGAGATGGGGTTCGCTGACGGATGGGGCGCCGCACTTGATCAGCTGGTCGCGTTGATGGGGTGAGGGCAATCTCGGAGCATCCTCCAACTGGCAAGTTTGGATACCCGATTCACCATGTAGAGACCCGCCAACAATGGCGGGCTTGGCTGGTGGCGCATCATCAGGACACTCGAGGAGTGTGGCTGTGTTCCTGGCGGCCAGCCACGGATCGTCCGAGATGCCCATATCCCGAGGTGGTGGAGGAGGCGATCTGTTTTGGATGGATCGATTCCACGGTCACCACGTTGGACCAGGAGCGTGGTCTTCAACTGATCACGCCGCGCAAGGCGAAGAGCACGTGGACGCGGCTGAATCGCCAGCGAGCCGCACAGATGGAAGCCGCTGGTCTCATGACTGAAGCTGGCCGCCGAACGATCGAGGTCGCCCAAGGGAACGGCTGGTGGACGATCTATGACCCGGTCGAAGATCTCATCGAGCCGGAGTTGCTCGCCACCGCACTTGATGCCAATCAAGCGGCCCGGGAGGTTTGGGATTGCTTCCCTCCGAGTGCTCGGAAGTTCATGCTGTGGTGGGTGATCAGCGCTGCCAAGGTCGAGACACAGCAGCAGCGAATTGCCGAGATCGTTGCCAAAGCTGCGCTCGGGGAACGTGCGCGAACCGGATGATCAAGTCCTGAGCGCT
>DORQ01000182.1:0-5056 GCA_003514205.1 Acidimicrobiaceae bacterium | reverse complement strand
TCGTTGGCCAGCGCGATCGCCTCAGCCTCGGTGTCATAGGGCAGGATCGCGAGCACCGGCCCGAAGATCTCCTGGCGCGCAATCTCCATATCGTTGGAGACGTTTCCAAAGATGGTGGGCCGCACGAACGCTCCAACGGTGAGGCCCTCTGGCCGCCCGGTCCCTCCAGACACGAGCTCCGCGCCCTCGTCGATTCCAGTTTGAATCAGCGTCTGCACCTTGTGCCACTGGGCAGCGTTGGCCAGAGGCCCGAGGCCGGTTGCAGCCTCGCTGGGGTCGCCAACAACCAGCGATTCCGCGGTCTTGGCGGCGACCTCACAGGCCTGCTCGTGCAGGTCGCGAGGAACTAGCATTCGAGTTGGTGCATTGCAGGATTGCCCGCTGTTGCGCATGCAGGTCACCACACCGTGGCCTACTGCTCGTTCGAGATCGGCATCCGGAAGGATCACGTTGGCTGACTTGCCGCCGAGCTCCTGGGTGACACGCTTCACCGTCGGCGCAGCAGCGATGGCTACTGCCACCCCGGCTCGGGTGGAACCCGTGAAGGAGACCATGTCGATCTCAGGGTGCGCTGAGATCGCCGCGCCAACTCCCGGTCCGTCACCGTTCACCAAGTTGAACACGCCCGCTGGGAGCTGGGCCGCTTGCAGTATCTCGGCGATGATCACCGCGCTGAACGGGGTGAACTCGCTGGGCTTCAGCACCATGGTGCAACCAGCGGCAATCGCTGGCGCAACCTTGCAGAGAATCTGGTTGGCTGGCCAGTTCCACGGAGTGATGAGGCCGCACACACCAATTGCCTCGCGCAGAATCCGAGTGGTGCCTCGCTGTTCAACCAACTCAAGTTCGCGAAGCGCCTCGATCGTTTTCGCCAGGTGGACGAGACCTGCAGGTGCCTGCGCCTTTCGTGCCAGCGTGATCGGGGCTCCCATCTCTGCTGAGATGGTCTCGGCGAGTTCGGAAAGTCGTTCCTGATAGCAGGCGGAGATCCGCTCAAGTGGCGCAATGCGCTCCTCGACGGTGGTCGCTGACCAGCCGGCGAACGCAGCTCGGGCAGCGTTGACTGCCCGGTCGACGTCCTCCGCGCTGCCGATACTGACCTTGCCGATCGAGGTCTCCGTCGCCGGGTTGATCACATCAATTGAGCGGGGTTGAGCGGGATCGATCCAGGCGCCGTTGATGAAAAACTGCAGGTGGTCGGTCATGTCGGATGAACTCCTGTGGCTGTGGTTCGGTGCTTGGCTTGAAGTTGGTCTCGGTAGAGCTTGCCGTTGTCGTGGCGGGGAATCGAGTCGATCATTCGGATTGACTTCGGGCACGCGGGCTGACTTCAGGCACTTGAAGTGTGCCAGATGTTCCCGACCGAGCTCGGTGGCGCTCGGTGGCAGCTCTCTATCACTGCAGATTGCGCATCAAGATGCTACGAAGATTGCAGGAGAACGACCGAACCACTGGACGAGGATGTCTTCGCTGATGCCGAATGGATGCGAGGTGAACGAGGCCTGAAGATCAGCGCAGCGGCCAGCTTGATGGTTCGAAGCGAGTCGGATATCCACGGCAATCGCTGTTTGCTTTCGATCGGATTTCAACTCGCCGCGCTTGGGATCGAGAATGGCGTGGCGATTTGCTCCTCAGATGCTGACTTCTCGAATTCAAGAGCGTGGAGTGGGTGAATCCGTTTGCGTGACAACATCTCCCCGCTACAACCCTTCGACATCGAGTGAGCCCAGCCAGCCCGAGTAGCTTCGGTCCAGATGTGGGCCCACTCGGGCATAGCATCGGTGTACGAGAACAGGAGATGCCAACATGGACGCAGAGTTCGGTCCCGCAGCTGCTGCCATTTTCGTAGGGGATCTCGACGCACTCGGCGAGTTGTTGTCGGCGGATCCAGTGCTGGCGCGGCGTAGATCGTCATGCAGTCATCCGACCTTGCTGCAGCTCGTCGCGTGTGAGGAGCTGAACATCGCCGATCCGGTTGGTGCCGCCCAGCGGCTTGTTGATGCCGGAGCTGAGACGTTTCTTCCGCTGGTGGCCGCTGCAGGCTGTAACTCACGAGCGATCGTCGAGTTCCTCCTCAACAGCGGGACCAGCGTGGATCGAGCGGATGTCTGGACTCCACTCGATGAGGCCTTGTACTGGTCCAATCGCGACATGGCAGCTCTGCTGGTCGCTCGCGGCGCGGAGGTCCGCTCCTTGCGTGCTGCTGCTGGACTCGGCGCTACCGAACTCGTTGACGGATTCTTCGAAAATGATTCGCTCTCCTCCTCGGCTGGTCCTATCCGGTCACCGTTTCCCGAGACGGTGCCCAAGGAGGTTGCGAACGAGCACTCGGCCATTATCGACAACGCTTTTGTGATGGCGGTCAACAACGGATGCGGAGAATCGGCGCGACAGCTGTACCGCCGGGGAGCGCGGGTCAACGCGAAAGCGGCCGGCTATCACTGGCACGGAACTGCATTGCACGCTGCTGTCTGGCGCGGCGACGGTGCCTTGGTGGAATGGTTGTTGTCGGTCGGTGCCGATCCCAGCATCCGGGACGGACTCGCCCACAGCGATGCGCTCGGCTGGGCTGCCCATCACGGGCACCCGGCACTCGTGGCCCAACTTGCGGCTCATATCCCTCCAGCGCTTTAAGGTCAGGTCGGGAAAATCTTTGACCGATTCGATGCTCGTCGAGGTTCCTTTCAGGTATTCGGATCGCGCAGGACGTTGATGTCGACCCCGCGTTCGACGCCGTCGACCTCACCCTCGAAGGTGAATTGCCACATGAGCCAATCAGAATCGGGGCGGAGGAGGATCCTCCGCTCCCATCGAGGCCGCTCGAACCTGTTGAGCGCCGGATAGATCTTGTTGAAGTCATCGAGTACATACAGCAGGATTTCGGTCTCGGTTGCCGCTTCCACCGCATCGATGAAGGCTTCGACTTCTGCCAGAACCTCCTCGGCGGGAGGCCGTGCACGGCAGTTGCCGCCCAGTTCGAGATCGACGGCGAGAGGGAGCTCGGCCTCGCGGTAGGGGACTACGTTGAGGAAGTTCCGTGCCTGATCTGCTCCCGGTCGACACAGCGTGAAGTAGTGATAGGCGCCGCGGTCGAGCCCAGCGGCGCCCGCCGCGGCCCAGTTCTCGGCGAAGCGGCGATCCACGAGGTCTCCGCCCTCGGGGGCCTTGATGCACGCAAACTCGATCTCGTCGTTGGCCACGCGTTCCCAGTCGATCAGGCCCTGGTGTTTCGACACATCGAGGCCGCAACGCTCGCCCTCGCGGAGCGCCGGACGGTGCTGCGGGAACCAAACCCATCGAGCCACGACAAATTCAACAAATGTCTTGGCTCCGTTGAGTCGCGCTCGGTAGTGTCAGCCGAAGAGGATCAATCATTGGAGTGCTATGGCTGACGCGATCACCACCGACCAATCCCACGAGCCAGCCCAATCACCTGGGCGAGCGCAGTTGGATGAAGTGACCGGTAGCGAGGAACTGTCTAACTCCCTGCTCAAAATGGTGACTCCGAAGGGCACACCAGCGGGCCGGGTGGTCGGCGGATCAGCCAGTGAGATCGCCAACGCCGTTGCCCGTGAGCGTTACGAGCTGGAAGATCGTCGTGACCCTCCGCCAATTCCCAACGGCTGGTATTCCATTCTCTCCAGCAACCAGCTGGTCGTAGGCCAAGTCGAAAGCATCATTGCTGTTGCCCGCGAACTGGTGGTCTATCGCGACGAGAGCGAGGTCGCACATGTGATTGCGGCTCATTGTCCGCATCTGGGCGCGCACCTCGGTGGCGGACATGTGCGTGGGGAGAACATCGAGTGCCCCTATCACGGGTGGAGGTTCGGCCCCGATGGGACCTGCGTGGAGATTCCCTATAGCGAGGCCCGAATCCCCTCCAAGGCCTGCGTGCCGACGTACCCAACGTGTGAGCAGGATGGGTTCATCTTCTTTTGGTATCACGCTTCGGGTCGGCCGCCAGCCTACGAGATTCCGCGCCTTGAGGAGTTCGACGACCAGGAATGGTCGGCAGCGTATCCGTGGCGCTACGAGCTGACAGCAGCGCTTCAGGAAATGGCGGAGAACAATGTCGATTACGCGCATCTCAAATATGTGCATCGCAGGCAATACGTTCCCAGCGATACCTCAGTGTTCAAGACTGACGGGCCGTTCTCCACGGTTGTTGAGACGCTTCCCGATGGCACCGATTTCGATCGGCATACCTGGGGGCCAGGCATTGCTCTGTTGCGAGTCCCGAATCTCATGACGGTGTACACGACCACCACCCCAATCGACCGCCGCCATTGTCGGCTCGATTGGCACTTCTACTTCGCGAGGCATGCCGAGTCGATGTCGGAGATGATGATCGAGGGTGTCACTGGTGGGTATGGCCTGATGGCTGACGTGCCGATCTGGCGAGACAAGGTGTTCTTTGAGCAGCCGCTCCTCGTAAAGGCGGATGGAAACATCGCTGAATTTCGTCGTTGGTACTCACAGTTTTACAGCTGATGTCTGTCTCGGATCCCACGTGGAAGGCGCAGCGACAAGGTGCTGAGTACCAGGCGGTTCGACAGCGCATTGTTGATGCTGCAGAGCAACTCATCCGCGACGGCGGAGTGGCAGCGCTACGCCAGGACGCCGTTGCGAGTAAAGCCAACCTTGCCAGGTCCTCGGTGTATCGCTACTTCGACTCCAAAGAGGAGTTGGTGACCGCAGCGGTGGTGCAGTCCACGCTTCGGATTGGTGCGGAGATTCACGCGAGAATCGGCCCCAACGCTGAGCCCGAAGAGTTCTTGGTGCAGGGAATCATCGATGCGCTCGGCGCAATGTCCGCGGACCCGTTGCTGCACGCGATGACGGTGCCCACCTCGAGCCGTGCGATGACCAAGCTGGCCAACCTCGCACTCCGCGAGGGGGTGCGGCCGTTGTTGGCTCCGGTGTTTGATACCGCAGCCGAACGAGGTGTGCTGCGAGAGGGAGTGAGTGTTGACGACGCGCTCCGATGGTTGCAGGTCGTGTCGCTTGGCCTGATGCAGGCACCCAGTGTGGTGGCCGATCTCGACGCGCTGAAGGA
>DORQ01000261.1:1681-3765 GCA_003514205.1 Acidimicrobiaceae bacterium | reverse complement strand
GAGCCAGCGCAGTTCGGCTTCGAGGCGACCAGATGCGGCGTCGAGAACCGCTGCCTGGGAAAGGTCGGCATCGTCGAGTCGGGCTTTGCGACGAGTTAGTTGCTGCAGAGCGGCCGTTGCGTTGGTGCGTTGAGTTTGGAGCACGCTCGGCACATCGATGCCAGGAGTGGACAACGCCATTGCCACCTTGATCGTGAGCTCGTCGCGTTCGCCGCCCTCGGATTGGCGGGGGCTGTTGAACCAGTCGGCGAGTTCGTCTCGGCCCAGTTCCGTGAGGCGGTAGGAACGTTGCTCGTCATCCGCCGAACCTTCTTCCCGCACGAGTTCGTCCCGAACCAGCCGGCCAAGCGTGGTGTACACCTGTCCGACGTTGAGGGACCACAGCTCAGCGGTGCGTTCTTCGAAGCCCTTCTTGAGTTCATAGCCGTATTTGGGGCCATCGGCGAGCAGCGCCAGGAGCCCATTGCGGATCGACATCGTCACCTCCCTTCCACATACTCAGTATTTACATACCGAGTATACATACCAAGTATTCGAAGTCAACTCTTACGAAGAATCTCGGGTCGACCGACAAACCAAGGAAATTCGAGCGCGTTCGGCCTCGAGGATCGGCACAATGAACGCGATGGAACGAACGACCCGACTCGAAATCCCGCCATTGCCTGAACTCACCATCCTGCTGGTCGAGGTCGGCTCCACCGCGCACGGCACCGGCATTCCCGGCGGGGAAGACCACGATGAGCTCGGCGTTGTCGTGGAAACCCCGAGCCAAGTTGTCGGCCTCGATGAACGCGGATTCGACACGGTCATGCATCGCACCCAGCCAGAAGGCTCGCGCTCAGGGCCAGGCGACATCGACCGCACATTGCATTCGCTCCGGCGATTCGTTCGACTAGCCGCGTCCGGCAACCCGTCGATCCTGATGTCGTTCTGGGCGCCCGTGGAGCACATCACTCCCGAAGGTGAGGAACTGCGAGCGCTCGGGGAGGCATTCATCGCGCGCCACGTGATCCCCCGCTATCGCGGGTACATGCAGTCACAGGCAATGCGACTCATGGGTCTGCGCGGTGGCGGGCACGGCAAACGAGGTGGCGGAGGTCGTGAAGAGCTGATCAGTGCCTACGGCTATGACACAAAGTACGCAATGCACTGCGCCCGACTTGGGTTCCAGTGCATCGAACTGCTCGAAACAGGCCAGCTCAATCTGCCCATTCAAGGCGAACCGGCGGACTGGCTACGGGCCGTGCGACACGGCGAGGTCGCCTTCTCCGATTGGTGGAATCGAAGCCTGGAACTCGATGCCTCGCTGGAGGCGATGGAGACTGACGACTCGCTTCCCGAAGCTGCTGACAGAGGGAGAATCGACCAATGGCTCGCCCACACCCATCGCGCAGTCTGGGACCGACTCGAATCCCAACCTCAGTAGTTGCGACCTAGACCCAACCTGTCACCTGCCATCGCGGCATACCCGAGTCAATCGGGCACCATCACCCCAGCGCTATCCACGCCTCGGTCTCGTCGAATGAAAATGATGGCGTGATTCGAAGGGCGAGCCCAGTCTCATCAGCACCGACAGCGACCACAACGTTGCCAGCGGCCACTCCGCCGGCGGCGAGCTCGGCAAAAGTATCGAGTTCTGGGTCCGGTGCAACTGCCGGGGTGGAAAAGTTGTCGCGCTCCACTGCAGCTGATCCGAATACGGAATACGAGAACCCCGAGAAGGGCGCCGCAGTTGCCGCATCTTCTGTTCCTGCATAGGTCGCCTCTAGGTTGACGAGGATGTATCGCATGCCCTCCTCAGGCGGAGGGTTGAATTCATTCGCCGAGAGAACCGCTGCTTGAGCTTCTGGGGAGAGATCGGCGGACACGACTTTGACCTTCCACCCGTTGCCCAGGTCGACCTCAGTTCCGATCGGGAGAGGGTTATCTTTGGTTCCGGCCCCAGATGGGTCGGCGTCCCCCGAGGAGGTCCCGTCCGCTGGGGCAGGTGTCACGACTTTCGCGTCGTTCGCTTTCATCTCGTCAGACACACTCTTGACCGCCGAGCCGAAAAAGGCGACACAGGAACCAACGACCAGAATGAG
>DORQ01000261.1:0-1475 GCA_003514205.1 Acidimicrobiaceae bacterium | reverse complement strand
AGGCTGCGGGTTGAACTGTTGGGGCGCAGGCTGCGCGGCGTTGGGATTCGGTGCAGTGTGTTCAGTCCACTGGGACCCAGTCCAATACCGGACCAGAGTCGGATCTTTCGGGTCTGGATGCCACCCTGCTTCAGCCATTCTTCGGTTTCCTGTTCGTCGGGGTCGAGAATCGAAGCACCGGTTGTGGTTAGGCGAGCCAGCCCGCTCGGCGTGTCCCCAAACCTGTCGGTCTTGCCATGCAGAGCCTAGCTCCTTGCTCGATCAGCGCTAGGAGAGAATGAAGACAGAATTCGATTCGTGTCGGGCGCCGCCGCCACCCCGCTCTCGCCGCAATGCGGCCGCCGCAGGAATCTGCTCGGGGCCTACACCTCACGCCACATTGACAGGCCTCAGATGAAGAACTCCGGCTCGATTAGCTGAGTCTCGAGTTTGTAGCCCGTTGAACCCGGGGCGCGAAGCGCTGGGAGACCAAAGGCATCGGCCTTGGTGAGATCCACCCCGTACCCCAGGTCCGCGAGCGACCCTGCGGTGATCGCGCTCAACGGATTGGAGCCGTTGTTGATCCAACCCGTCATGAGTTCGTTGTTAAACACGGACTCCCGCCAGTGTCCATAGGCCGTGCCCGCACCACCAGTGGCCTCAACGGGCACCGAAGTTGAGCCTCCACCAATGGCGCTCCATGCGCCCTTGGCGACATTGCCAACAAAGAGCGGATTCGTTCCACCTGATCCACTGATGAGACCAGCGGCCGACCATCGTGTACCGATACCTAGAACATGACCCATTTCATGCAGGACCACAGTAGAGAGGAGCCCGTCTGCCTCGAGGCTGGCCAAGTCAGCAGAATCGAACTGCATCACACCGTAGATTGGCAATCCGCCGCTGCGGACCACGCAAGGACCGGCCGAACCAAGTACGCCACCGACTCCGTCGATTGGCGTGACAATCGCATCGATCATGAGGTCATCGACGCCCCCGACGAAATCTGGGTGACCGGCTGCACACGCATCGGCTGACGCATTGATCGTCTGATCCGCCAAACCTGTCTTGATGACCTGCGCCCATCGCGTTGCCGCCGAGGAAAACGCAGCCTGTTGCGAGGAAGTAAGGGCTCCGTTGAAACGAACGTTGATCGCAAAAGAATCCGCTGATGGCGCACCGACCGATACTGACAGCGTCCTCGTCGCGGTCGACACCCCGTCACTGACCCGAAAGCGCACTGTTCTGGCACCAGCGGTCGCGAAGGTCGCCGAACGAGACAGACTGCTGTTGCAGCCGTTGATCGTGATGTCGTACACGCCGTTGTCCTCGAGGTCGATCGAGCAAGTCAGCGGCTGGGGGTCCGGATCGTTGACCGTCCAGGTGAACGCTGTACTGAGAGGCGCGGCTCCCGACAGCGCAGTCGCAGCGAAGGCCGACACCGTTGGGGGGTTGGCATTGGGGACTGTGGTTGTGGTGGTCGTGGTGGTCGTGGT
>DORQ01000101.1:2358-2751 GCA_003514205.1 Acidimicrobiaceae bacterium | reverse complement strand
CGGCACCAATCATTGCGCCCAGCCCGATTACGACGGCGTCGAAGAGGCCCAGCCGTCGAGCGAGTCGACTCGGAGTCGATGCGGCGCCTGAGGATGGCTGAGGCGCCGAGGGCTCCATCAGGTGAACTCTACTGCCGACACCTCGGTCTACTCTCCAGCCTCGTCTTCTGGTGTTTGTCCGGTCTTCTCTCCGGTATCGGTGGATGACTTGCCGACCAGGGACGGCACTGTGAGCGCAACCGCTATCAACGAGATAGCGCCGGCGAGGCGGAGCAAATCACCTGCCTCGGAGAGGTCAGACTCAAGCGACTTCTGGAAGAACTCGATAACGAGAATCAGCACCACCAGTTTCGCAATGCGGTCCTTCAAGTCGTCAATGGACCGCACAACGAG
>DORQ01000101.1:0-2204 GCA_003514205.1 Acidimicrobiaceae bacterium | reverse complement strand
CGCCATCACGGTCGAGCCAGCGACTCCGATAACCATGAGCAGTCGGACATTCCACAGCAAGCGTTCTGCAGGGGATCCGCTCGGCCCAGATTGGGAGTTCGGTTCACCCTGGTCCGGTGAGGTCATGTCGCCGCTCCGTGTTCATGTTGTCGTGGTCCTTCGCGACTGTATCTGTTCAGATCACGGGTCTGAAACGACCACGCGGCTCGACGAGTTTGCCCGGATTGCTCCTATCGAGATCCCTACACTGGCAAGGTCGAACTCAGGGCAAAGCGAATTCCGGAGAACCAATGGGAAAACTGATCTACGCCATCAACACGTCGCTCGACGGCTTCACGGAGGACGTCACCGGGTCCTTCGACTGGTCGGAACCCGACGAGGACCTCCACAAGATGTACAACGACTTGATGCATGGAGTCGGGGTCCAGCTCCTCGGCCGACGAATGTACGAGACCATGGCCGTGTGGGAGACCGATCCGTCATTCTTCGAGGAGTCGGAGGTATTGAGCGACTTCGCTGCCGCATGGCAGGACTCCGACAAGGTCGTCTACTCCACAACTCTCACTGAACCCCTGACGAGTCGTACACGGATCCTGCCAAGGTTCGACGCAGCGGAAGTGCGTGCCATGAAGGAATCATCCTCGGCGGACCTATTGGTGGGCGGACCGGAGCTTGCCGCCCATGCGTTGCGAGCGGGAGTGGTGGACGAGATCCTCGTTAGCCTCTTTCCCGTTGTGGTTGGCGCCGGGAAGCCCGCCTTCCCTTCAGACGTGCACCTGGATCTGGAGCATGTCAATGAGCGAGGTTTCGCTAACGGAACGGTGCATGCGGCCTATCGAGTGCGCCGTAACGAGTGACGACGACAACACTTCGCGACGACCGCTGGCGGTCGTGCGGTGCGGCGGACGTTATCGATCGAGTGCGCCCTTGCCAGCCAGGATCTTGTCCCGAAACTTGATGATTCGCGACACTTTCGTCGCAGAGGTCTTGGCCGAGTTCAACGCGAAGATATAGCTGCGCTGACGACCCGGAGTGAGTGCAGCAAATGCTTGCGCCAGCTCAGGATCGGACTCAAGCGCTTCCACTAGCTCCTCTGGCAGCTCGAGCTCGTGCTCCACCTTCGGCGGACGGATTCCAGCTTCGGCATACCCCATCGCCTCGGCGAGATACTCCCGGATCTTGTCCTCCATGAGCTCGACCTGCTGATTGTCATCGAACTTGAAGCAGTCTGGATGCTGGCTATTCGGGCCCTGGCCGATCAGCACCCCATGTGGATCCTGCATCAAAGCTGCGTTGAAGAACGTGAGCCTGAAGTCCTCTCGGAACGCACCCACGATGACGATGTTTCTTTTGGCGTGCATGTAACACGGGTGACCCCATTTCGCATGTTCCGACATACCAACATCGCGACAGATTCGACGCAGATCAGTCAGGCCTTTGAGCCAGAGCTTCGTCGAGCAGTCGGGGGTCTCGAATCGGTCGCAGCGACCGCACCCGCTCTCGAAATAGTGTTCAACATTGGTAATCATCATGGGTTTCCTCGGCATCAGGGTGAGCGACACGGCCCGCTCAAGCAATCGGCGATGCGCCGACGATTGTTCCCACACGATAGCGAGACGTACCGGGTGTTGGGGTGCGTGAGCCTCCCGATCGGGCGCGGAATCGAAGGCCCGGTCGAGTTCGCCATGAGGCCAGATCTCGCGTTACTCCTCAGTTGGCAACGAGGTGACCGCCACGTCCGCCCAGTCGACGAGGGCACGAGCCATGATGCGACCAAACTCCACTGTCGACATCCAGTACTCGCGGTGTTGCTCATACCCTTCCTCCGATGCGATCTCCGCAGCGATCGCATCGAAGATCGCTAGTTGGGCCTCCGCTTCTCGGCGGGCTTCTGCGATCCGTTCACGACACCAGGCTGGCCCCAGCAGACGGCCGAAGAAGAGTTGCAGCAGCAAGGTATTTCGCGGCGGCGGAGAACTCCCCACATTCACGAGGAGGTCCTTCAGCTCCTCAATCCCGTTGGGGGTAATGGTGAACTGTCGCCCTCGCCCAGTTGCCGCGGGATCGGCTCGCACTAGGCCCGTTCGCTCTAGGTCCTTGAGTACTGGATAGATCTGGCCGAAG
Organism: Acidimicrobiaceae bacterium; assembly: GCA_003514205.1. GTDB lineage: Bacteria > Actinomycetota > Acidimicrobiia > Acidimicrobiales > Microtrichaceae > UBA11034. The sequence continues at coordinate 80 of DORQ01000101.1, read as the reverse complement.
CTCTCGTGCCAGAAGTGTCCGATGGTCGCTTCGATGTTCTGGTGGATCTCGTATCCGGTCATCGCTTCGACTGAAAGCGC
>DORQ01000323.1 GCA_003514205.1 Acidimicrobiaceae bacterium | reverse complement strand
CCCGCGAGGCGCCCGGCCGCTTTGGGCGCCCCGTCGCCAGTTTGCATCCGCCAGCCTGACTACACCGGGAAGCCTACGGGATGGCGAGGGGCACGCCGCGGCTGATACTCCCAAACCGCGGCCAGGTAGGCGTCCTCGACGTGCCGCGGAACAACACTCCGTCGCTGACGGATGTCACCCAGATCCTTGAGAACATCACCGAGCCCCTGGACCCAACCAATAAGTGCTTCAACGGAGTCGACGCGCCTGCTGAAGAGTGCGCGCCAAGTCGCACGCAGCGCTCCGCCGACCGAGAAATGATCCCAAGCGAATCGAATCGATCCGTACGTCACGCTTCTGCGACGGCGCCGCGGGCTCCGGTTCACCTCCGAGAATCTGTGTGTGACGCGGGCGCCAGCCTCGTACACCACGTGGTATCCGGCGCTGTACAGCCTGATGCACCAATCGAGCTCAGTACCGTGCAACCGCAGCTTCGGATAGAACATCGGCTCCGTTCGCCGAGCAGCATCGACCCGGACACCAGCCCCACAGCCCCAGAAGAGAACTGGGCAATCGGGCCAGTCTCTTGTGACGACCACACCGGAGGCACTGACCACATGACATGCGATGGCCGCCGCCTCCGGTTCACGCTCAAACCTAGCAACAATCAAATCCGGGACGCTCGGGTCTGGAATTGCATCGTCGTCGAGCAGTAGGACGTACGGCGTCGAAGCCGCCGCCACACCGATCGAGAAACCGGGCACCCCGATGTTTTCGTTGTTGCGAATGACCGTCGTCCATGGAAATCCAAAGAGAAGGTCTTGCGTCGCATCAGAGCTCGAATTGTCGACCACAATGACCTCGGCCCACTTCATGAGCTGTATTGCCTCGAGGGTCACGCGCAGGTCGTCGGCACGGTTGTGAGTACAAATCACAATCGTGAGCAAGTCCTCTGCATCACGCGCACTCATCCGAGAGTCGTTCCTATTCGAACGAGGGAGCCCACGAGGTTGGCGAGATGCTGATGATCCTCGTCACAACCCTGGCTGGGGGGCCGGTACCTTGGCCGGTTGTCGAAGAAGTCCGTCCACGGCATTACGCCGACGAATTCCACCGAGTTACGGTTCGCTGCATCCATTCCGGCTTCAACATGCTGGTCGAGACATCCTGGGACGTCGTTAAGCAGGAATCCGGTCACGTTCACGAATCGTTCGCGGAGCACTCCCATGACCCGGTCGACCGTGGTGAACGCAGTGCCGTTCGACGCCCTCGCCACCACGAGCACGTCGTCTGCGAGCACCCCGGTCTGGATGTTCGCTATGTCGACCAAGCCAAGTTCAGTCAATGCAGTCGCAGCGCCCGAACCCTCTGAGACCAGAAGGTCACAGTCCTCGAGGAGGGCGCGCCGACAACCGTCAACTGCATCCGAGATAGCATCACGCTCCAGAAGGGGAAGGGTTCCGAGAGCCGGCATGTCTCGACCGAGTCGCGGAACCCGTCCAACGTACTGGTCGAAGAGCCACACGTCGGCCTCTCTGCCCACAACGACAGTTCTGACCGGGGCCATTTCAGGCTGGAAGGGCACTCCCGCAGCAAAACACTGATGTTCGATTGCCTCCGGTCGGGCCGGACCGCCTTCGATCAGCAGGGTTTCGGACACCGGTTTGAATGGGAGGACTCGGTGATGCGCATTCCGGACCCCCCGAATCAGTCCGGTGGTGACGACTGTCTTGCCCGAAGCGGGTGTTGTCGACAGCACATGCAGGTGTCCGCTACGAATCCGCAAGTTTGGCTCCGTGGAACTCGACGCTGTCGTACCGCGGTAGATGCTTGATGACTTCCGGCCCGACCGTCCCCGAGGCCGTTGATAGTACATCGCTGTCGTTACGACCTGCGTCGATGAAGGCAACGATGACTTCGAGTTCAGCGTGTGAGCAGACGGTCAGCGTTCGCGACCCGCGTCTCCAGTAACGCATCGGAGGCGAACCGGGAATGGAAAAGAGGTCACCGCGAACGAGATGAGGTCGGGGTGGATCTACCACGATCAGAAGCCGATTCTTCTCGAATGCCTCCAGCGCCCAGGTCAAGTCCTCGGCGCTTGTCGCGTGGAGGACGTGCACGTGACCGATGCCTCCAAGTTGCCCGAGCACGTGAGCGGAGTGGGATGGACCTCCCAACTCCACTGGAGAGCCGAGGACACGAATTACAACGCGGCCGACCTCACCCTGCGCAACAGCGAGCGCCGTCGGCCATCCAATGAGGATCGGTTCGAGACACCGGCTCAGAAAGCCCTCAAACATCAAGTCGACTACAACGTCTTGACCTGCCAAAGCGAGCCCAATTGCTGCACCAACTATCGTCTCTTCGCAGATTGGCATATCTATCGTTGTCGGATTGATGTCAAGGAAATCACCTCTCGATAGGTGCCGTGACGCTTCGAATCCGATGAGAAACGGCCGCCCACCATTCGAGACCCCGGCCATCAACCCCAAGGCCGTGTGAACGCTCGACGTGTTGAACTTCATCCTTACTCAACGCCCACAAAGAGCGGCGAGAAGCATTCTGGGAAGACTGCTAACGGTCGGGTAACCATGGGGAAATGAAGCCAGTTCGTCACGGTTCCATTGGCTGAAGTCAGCGATCGCGTCTGCCGAGCGCAGTTCTCTATAGATCGCCGATTCAGGAAATGGTACAAGCGGGCGGATGTAGCAGTGGCTCAGACCTAGGCTGTCCGCCATGTCGATTCGGCGAGCAATTGTCCGCTCATCGTCGCCGGGCAGGCCGACGATGAGCGAGCCGACGGGTGATATTCCATGCGACTTCAGCGACTGAATGCGCTCAGATATGAACTGAACGCCTTTCTGCTTCCCCTTGTCGAGCCCGAGGTATCCACTCTGAACAGGCTCGAATTCATGGATTAATTCGAGACCAAACAGGACCTCCTTGCATCCTGCCTCCGCAAGCAGATCAACGAAGTCTGGTCGCAGGGAGTCAAGGCGAGCATTGCAATTGAAGCCCATCTTCGACCTTCCCAGCATTCGAATCTGTTCCTTGTGCACATTGTGCGGCCAAGCAAACACCTCATCCCAGAAAATGATGCGTTCGATTCGATGTTTCGCAAATCTGTCGAGAGCAACCTCGAGCTGATCCAGCGACATCGTGCTCACCGGGAGGCCTGCCTTCTCACAGAACGCACAGGTGAATGGACATCCCTTGCTCAGAACCAGCTGCCCCATACGGCTCCCCGGCCGGGAGAAACTTCCCGGAAGGTCCGTCCCGTCGTCGAGGACCGCCATGTCAGGCACACCGGGTCCAGGCAGGGCATCGTCGTCGCCACCAAGCCCGTGGCCCTCAGCAGGGACACCGGAGACGAGGGTGACCAGATCCCGGTAGGAGCCCGCGATGGTGACTCCGTTCGTGGCGAGAGAGGCCATCTGTGAAGCATGACGGCCCGCGATGACGACCGGTCCCGTCCACCCGGCGTTTCGCACGTCGCGCAGGCAGGCGGAGATCAGATGCAGTGGATTGGCAAAATATGCATAGTATCGAAAGTCGCCGATGATGACGACGTCGGGATTGCTGTCTAGCGACTCCTTCACGTCCAACGGGGCGCGCGGGTGTCCCGCACGCACCTGAACCTCCAGGTGGGAAAAGTCGTCCGACAGCCGAGCGGCTCCCAGTGAAGGGAATTCGCTGTAGCCGGTGGCTCCTGGCCAAGCCAGATTCGGAAGTGGCTGAAGCACAACCGCTGTGCGCGTGGTCATTCCATTCTCAGGAAATCAGCAGATTCTGCGCAAAGGTATGCTCGGAATTGGTTCGCGAAGAGATCGTGGGCTTCAATCGGCAGCTCTCTCGCCTCGGAAGGGTTTAGATCTGAGAGTACCCAGTCGAACACGTCGAGGAAGGCGTTCATGGCTGCCACATTCTCGGGCAAGTGGTTAGTTCCCCCCCACCACACCTCGGAGAGAAGCGACGGCTCGCCCACAGGGCGTGGCGTCATCACCCCTTCGACAACGGTCTGGGCAAAATCAAAGAGAAGCCGACGAGTCCGGCCGACGCGATCGTCATCGAACGCGTACCCCAGGCCGTCCTCGGAAAGTCGCGGCTTGTTCTGTTCGACGAGCGCCTCGGAAGTCGTGGCACCGACTCCAAGTCTGATCGCCAGGGGTGTACCAACCTCGGGGTACTCGGCGTTCAGGAGCCGAAATGGTCCCGTATTGCAGATCCGGTGAGGCTCGGCAAAGCGAACGAAATCGACATTCAGACGTAGATCCTCCATCGTCGTACCCGGGTCGAACATGATGAACCCAAACCGATGCTCGATACCCGATGCCCGGAGCCGTTCAACGGCCAGTCGGTTGCTCTCCACCCGTATACCTTTGTTGAGTCGCTTCAGCGCCGCCTGCGAGCCTGATTCGAGGCCCATAGCCACGACTCTCACACCAGACGAGCGCAGTAGTTCAGGGCCACCGGGGGGCAGGCCGGCAACTCCATTCGCTCGAGCATCGAAACCCCATTCGATATCGAGCCGCCTCTCTATGATTCGCTGGGCCACTGCCAGCGCCCGTTCCCCATGCTCCTTGGGGGTGCCGAGAAACTCGTCGTCGACGAACCAGAATCGGCTCACTTGGTAGCTTTCGACTAGTTGCTCGATCTCATCGACAATTGCCTTCGCCGAGCGATGACGCCACTTCATGCCGGCGCCATCGAGGTTGTAGAAGGAGACCATGCTGCAAAACTCACAGCGCGCATAGCATCCGCGGCTGCCACACAGCCGAGCAACGACCGCAGCGGGAGACGCCGCCTGGGACAGCACATGCTGCAGCGTGTCTCTCGCGGCCAAACCGAGTGCCTCAAGGTCAGCGATCTGTGCAGGAGCCTCACCAAGAAGGACCGAATCGCCCTTTCGCACGGCAATTCCGGGAACTGATTCTACGCTTCCCTGCAGCGTGTCGAGGATGCCTGCCAACACAACGATGTTGTGGTCCCCCTCGCCTCGCAACACGTAGTCGATGTCAGCGGCCAGCGCCAGTGCTTGTCCAGGGCTGAGGCTCGGTGGGTGGCCCCCAACCACGACCGGGACATCCGCTCTGACTTGCTTCACCAACCGAGCCGCATCGGCAACGAGCGGTGCACTCGAGTCATAGAGCCAGGCAATACCGACAAGAACGACGCGCCTCGAAGACCCGAGCCGGCGAGCGAGTTCATCGGCGTGTCCGGGAAAGGCGAGCTGAAACACCTCGACGTCGAAACCCGCATCACGAAGCGATGAAGTCAGATACCCGACACCCAGATACTCGTCGACTCGCGATTCCGCCACCAAGAGGATGACAAGTGCTTGATCTTGCGCTGCTCCGGCCACGACGCTGACCTTACTATCATTCCTAGTTGAGAGAGATACGAGTACGAGGGAGTCGTCGTGGCGCAGAGCCAACCTGATGGAGTGTGGGTCGACGGATCTCACCTCGCGCTCATACCGTCGGGCCCGGCCATCATCGGCACGCTGGACGAGGAGACGCTGACGGCCGTACAGCGGGACACGCCCTGGTACG
>DORQ01000017.1:2814-3468 GCA_003514205.1 Acidimicrobiaceae bacterium | reverse complement strand
GCATCCGACACGGCAATGTTGAGACTGCGCGCTTCAGAGAGCAGCGCATCGTCAACTGTGGTGCTGACTCGTGTTCTAGGCATGCGATAAGTATGCCATGGATATGCCACGCCCTATCGGGAAGATGGCCCACGGATTATCCGCCCCGCTGGCCAACGTGGACGCGAGAAGTGGTGGCCGAACTTCACTGACCGAGCATGCAGCCTGTCTTCTGATGGAGCAACCTCTTCGAGTCCCGTCTTCGTACGAAGACAATTCCAAATCGTCTTCGTACGGCTACACTGGAATTCTGTCTCCGAGCGACGACAGAATCTACATCTCGAACCAGCGGCGGTGAGTTCAAGCCGGCAGCGAATCCAGAGAGGAATGCGGAATGCGCCCCATTCAAACAAGCAAAGCGTTCGGATCGGCTCTTCGTCATGCACGAAAATCCCAGGGTCTGTCGCAGGCTGAACTTGCTCAGCGTGCAGGGGTTGGGAGGCCGTGGCTCTCAGAGCTCGAGACCGGCAAGCGCACCGCAGAACTCGGTCGAGCGCTCACAGTGCTTGCGGCACTTGACCTCGCGGTCACCTTTGTTGAGGTCGCGACCACAAGCGAGTCTGTTGTTGATCTCGGCCAAATTGTCGACGATCACGGTCCTGGCGCTCACGGTCC
>DORQ01000017.1:1094-2684 GCA_003514205.1 Acidimicrobiaceae bacterium | reverse complement strand
GGCGCTCACGGTCCTGGCGCTCACTGTCCTGAGGGCGTCAACCAGAGCGTTCCGCTCCAATTGGGTCACACCTAATGGCGGGGAATGTGCTGACCGTTCTCCTTGAGGGAAAGCCGATCGGCCATCTCGAACGTCTCGCCAACGGCAGACTCCAGCTTCACTATGAGGAGGCCTATCAGCAAAACCCATCGTCCACGCCCCTGTCAGTGTCGATGCAGCCCATGCTTGCCCTGCACCCCGATGCACATTGCTCCCCCTGGTTGTGGGGCCTCCTGCCTGACAACGCCGAGGTGCTCGCCCGATGGGGTCGCGAATTCGGAGTCTCGGTAGCCTCGCCGTTCACAATACTTGGCACTCAGATCGGCCACGACTGCGCCGGCGCAGTCCAGTTCTGTCCGCCCGAAATGGTGGCTCAACTTCTCGAAGTGCCTGGCGACATTGCATGGCTCACCGAGGGCCAGATTGCAGACCGGTTGCGGATGCTGAGAGCTGACTCGACCAGTTGGCTTGGCCCGGAATTCATTGGCCAGTTCAGCCTCGGTGGAGCCCAAGCAAAGACCGCGTTACACCGAGCCGGGGGTGAATGGGGTGCTTCAAGCGGTTCGACTCCGACAACACATATCCTGAAACCTGCGATTTCGGGCTTCGAGGCACACGACATCAACGAGCACATCTGCCTCGCTGCGGCCCGATGGCTCGGCCTTTCCGCTGCGGCAACTCGAATTGAGACCTTCGAGGATATGAGGGCAATTGTGGTCGAGCGATTCGACCGCAGAATTCAAGACGGCGCCCTGGTCCGGATTCATCAAGAGGACCTCTGCCAAGCGCTCTCGGTTCCGCCAGGGCGAAAGTACCAAGCAGATGGCGGCCCTACGCCCGGTCAAATCGCCGAGGTCCTCAGATCGGTCATTCCGGGCCCGAACGCAGAGCTGGACGTAGCACGATTCGCCGATGCGCTTGCCTTCAACTGGTTGATCGCTGGTACCGACGCCCATGCCAAGAACTACAGCCTCCTCCTCTCGGGCGCTCAGGCGCGCCTAGCCCCGCTCTACGACATCGCGTCGATCCTGCCCTATGACGACAGTGACGGGTACCGGGTTCGACTCGCCATGAAGGTGGGTGATGACTACAAGCTTCACCGCACAGATCGCGCTGCTGCCTGGCGCCACGCTGCGGAGGAGATGAAGCTCGAGCCTCGCAGGCTCGTCGAGAGGATCCTCAACCTGGCTGAGCGAATTCCGGAAGCATTTGCTCAGGCGGCAGCTGCGCCTGAAATCAGCGAACTTCAGACCGACCTGCCTGAGCGGCTCGTCACGCTGGTCTCGAAACGCGCTGAGCGTTGCATATCAGTGCTCAGCTGAGGCTCCAGTGTTCCCACAGTGATGCCACGGTGATCCCCCAGGTGGGCTGTATAGAGCAAACCCATCTGTGGCGAACTCGGCGAGATCGCAGAATTGGCTGGGAACGTTGAAGCAATCGTTGGTGCCACCATTTTCTGCAGGCAGCTTGGGGTCCGCCCTCCTCCGCGCCGCCTTGAAGTCTGCGAGCTGCGGCGCCCGAGCTGGCAGAAATGGGGACATGTCCCCATTT
>DORQ01000017.1:0-966 GCA_003514205.1 Acidimicrobiaceae bacterium | reverse complement strand
GGGACATGTCCCCATTTCTCGTCGTTGACAATTGGCGTGCAGCCACGAAGATTGCTCGTACGTGACAACCTGTCACGAATGGGGAAACAATCTGTGGCCACAGGGTCACTGAGGCGAAGGACGACGTCGATGAAATACGGTGTGCAACCCAATCCGCAACGAGCTGTTTCGCGCAGGCCAGCGTGGCTGGCGGCACTAGCTGTGATAGTGCTCGGTTCGGCGATTCTCGCTACCGATGCCACCAAAGCATCGGCAACTGCAGCAACCCTGCCTGGTGGCACCACTACGACCACGATCTTCGATGACGGCGGCGATCCGCCGCCCGTGGTCCTCGCTCCGATGGATCCGACCATCGACGAGTTCGTGTCGAAGTACCCCGGAGTGCTGATCCCAACAGTGATCTCGCTCAAGGTTCTGTGGAGCTCGGGTCCATTGTCTGCGTCCGCCGAGACTGCACAGCGAACCAGAGTGGCCAACGCCAGAACATCTCTGGCAAGCGTCATTGCTGCAGTGCCAGTTCCCGCGGGAACTCCCGCATCGGAGATTGCCACCAAACAGGCGGGAATCGCCCCAGTGATGGCTGCTGGCTTGACCCCCGCGGCGGTTGCAGCGCTACGTGCGCAACCACTCGTGCGAGCAATCTCCTACGACCGGCTTGCCGGCCCGGCGGATGATCAACTCCTCGCTCCACCGATCGCTACCTCAAGCCCGCAGGCACGAACGAACCTCAGCGTCACCGATACGCAACGCATCATGAAAGCCGATGTGCTTCATGCCGGTGAACCCGGCGGCGGAGATATCACCGGCAACGGGACCGTCGTCGCGTTCATCGACACAGGTATCAACCCAACCGTTGGCGGTACGGGAGCTGGAAGTCTCGACGGACGGGTTGTCGACGGTGTCTGCCTGTCGACCAGCTATGGCAGCGAACCCGGCATCTGCCCGAAACCCCTGCCAAGTTCGAAC
>DORQ01000007.1 GCA_003514205.1 Acidimicrobiaceae bacterium | reverse complement strand
CTGCAAGGCCCTGAGCACGATGTACCCAGCGGTCCACGGGCCGATACCTCGGAGAGCCTTGAGCTGGTTGTAGACAAGCTCGCGATCTGCGCCAGCGTGAAGTGAAATCTGCCCGGTCGCCAGCGTCTCGGCAAGCTCCACCACACACCTCGCTCGAGCGCTCGGCAGGGGAAGCAGCGCGGGATCTACCCCAGCCACCTCAGCGGCGGTAGGGAACGTCACCATCTGGTGCTTGGTTCCGCCCACCCGAGCGCCACTCAACCCGGAACCGCGCCGCTCGAATTCGCTTCCACTTCCGCTTCTGCCGACTGCTGCGACGAGGCGCCCGGCCGCAATAGCCGCCGCTGCAACGGTGATTTGCTGGCCGAGCACGGCACGGATCGCCAGCTCATGAGGGTCCAAACAACCAGGCGATCGCAGGCCGGGGTTGGCCGCAATCATCGCTTTCAAAGCCCGACTCTTCGCAAGATACTCGTCACCAGAACACGGATCAGCGTCGGCCCCGAGCAGGGCTCGGCAGCGCGCCATGAGCTGGGGTAGATCCCTCGAGTTCTCCAGTTCGACGGTGAGTCCCACTGGAGTGCTCGACAGATCAAGGGAGAGCCACGAGCAACCGGAATCAAGGCGCAGCAGCCGCGTGTACGTGTTGTCCTGCACTTCCTCGACCCCCTCAATTGCACGCGCCCGCAGATACTCCAGCAACTTCGCACCGCTGAACGGCTCGCGGATCTCAAGGCGGAGTTCAAGGCAAACCCACTCCGGGTGCTGTGCGACAGAACTCCGGCCGCCTAAAGGGGCAATGGCTTGGGCGCGAAGGGCGGTCGGCGAGGCAGCAAAGGCGCCTTGGATTGCATCGTTGAATTGGCGAACACTTGAGAATCCGGAGGCGAATGCCACCTGGGTGAAGGGCAGATCAGACTGATCGATGAGAACCCGCGCGGCCTGTGCCCGGCGGGCCCGGGCGAGGACTGCCGGTGACGCTCCAAGCTCCGATCGGACGACGCGCTGCAATTGTCGCGAGGAGTATCCGAGCCTTGCGGCAAGCGGCCCAACACCACCACGGTCCACTTCGCCCTCGCTGATGAGCCGCATGGCTCGACCCACCAGGTCTGACCGGAGATTCCACTCTGGAGAGTCGGGCGCTAACTCCGGCCGGCACCGCTTGCATGCCCGGTAACCATGTTGTTGGGCGGCCCCGCCGGTGGAGAAGAACTCAACATTTGAGCGCAACGGTGTTCGAGCTGGGCAACTTGGTCTGCAATAGATGCCAGTAGTTCTCACAGCTGTGACGAAATAGCCATCAAATCGGGCGTCACGACTCTGAATTGCCTGGTAGCACTGATCGTGGTCGTGGAACACCAGGACATTCTGATGCACCAAGGCCGTCGCCACTAGCGAGAAACGGACATCTTGTTCTGGGTTGGTTCTCTCGGCGCAAGGCCCGCCGCCCGGTAGCAGGCGTCGATGAGGGCCATCGTCCTCACTGAGTCATCAGGTCCGGTGGGCACCGGGCTGCCAGTGGCGATCGCTTCAAGAAAGGCGTCCATTTGGAACTCATAGCTCGTCCGTCGAGAGACACGCTCGGTTCGGACAGTTCTCACTCCCAAAGCAGAGCGTTGACGCACTTGAATTCGACCGCCCAAGTGGGGGAGCACTGGGTTTCGAATATGCAACTCACCTGTGGATCCCGTGATCTTGACCCAGATCGACAGCACTCGCTTGGACCACATCGAGCACGTCACCGTGCCACGAACTCCATCGGCCTGAAGCTCGACGCTCATTGCCCGATCCACTCCCGGAGAACGTTCCAAGGCCGAGGCAGCAACCACTGTTGGCTCTGCACCGCTGAACGTTCGCCACATATGCAGTGGGTAACAACCAACATCCATCAGCGCCCCACCAGCGAGGCCGAGGTCCCAACGAATGTCGGTCGAGGAGGTGAGCGGCACGCAGAATGATGCGTCGATTCGCTGAACAGTACCGATTGCACCCTGTTCGAGCAGTTCGATCACACGAAGTGCCGACGGGTGATACCGCCAATGGAAGGCCTCCATGACGACGAGCTCAGGCGCCTCGCGAGCTGCATCTCTCACACGCTCGGCCTCGGCCATGTTCGCGGTGAACGGCTTCTCGCACAGCACGTGTTTTCCAGCCGCTATCGCCCGCTGCGTCCACACCCCATGGAGACCGTTCGGAAGGGGGATATACACAGCATCCACCTCGGGTGAGGCCAACACTTCCTCATAGCTCGACACCACCTGGGGAATGCCCCAACGGTCAGCCATTTCCTGCGCACGCGATTGATCCCGAGCCGCAATGCACCCAATGCTGAGGTCCGACCGCGCTCGTGCGGGGACCAGCACCACCGCGGGTGCTATCGCAGCGGCTCCCAGAATGCCGAGGCGCAGGGGCGGGCGCTGCTCCGGCTCTTCGACCGCCTCCCCAGCCCCGGCGCGTTTGGCGACATCCTCACGCTGGGCCACAGGGTGCACCCCGTCCTTTGATCTCAAGAAACCCATCGAGTGAGGCGGCGGGCTCGGCGCGCGGGGAAGGAAC
>DORQ01000332.1:2565-5596 GCA_003514205.1 Acidimicrobiaceae bacterium | reverse complement strand
CCCAGCCAGTGCCAGCCCAGCCAGCTGAAACGCTTGCTCCTCACCACCGCGGCCCTGCGTTCCCAGGCGATGGGTCGGACTCCCCAGCCTGGTCGCGTGCCCGTCTGCCCTATGAGGTTCAGATTTCCACGCCTCGTCGAGCCGGAACCAAGCGGTTCCCCTATGCGGAGCTTCATGCTCACTCGAATTTCAGCTTCCTTGATGGGGCATCGCACCCTGAGGAGTTGGTGGAAGAAGCAGCCAATTTGGGTCTCGATGCGATCGCCCTGACTGATCACAACGGCTTCTACGGTGTGGTCCGGTTCGCTGAAGCTGCTCGGGCTGTGGGAATTCCTACAGTCTTTGGTGCTGAGCTCACGCTCGATTCACCCTCCGCTCGGGCCACTGCGCGCTCGGGGCCAGCCGATCCTGAGGGCCGTCACTTGCTGGTTCTCGCCCGGAATCCGGCGGGCTACAGCCGATTGGCGCGAGCGATCAGTGTTGCGCAGATGGCTGGCGAGAAGAACCTGCCGAGGATTTCTTTTGAGGAACTCGCTACGGTCCTGCGGGGTAGCTCTGGTGGTTCTGGTAACTCCTCAGACGACACCGTGGTGTTGACGGGTTGCCGAAAAGGAACGGTCCCCTCTGCGCTGGAACGAGAGGGGCCAGCTGCTGCGGAGCGGGAGTTGCGCAGGCTCACTGAGGCGTTCGGAGCCGGCAACGTTGTGGTGGAGCTGTGGGATCACGGCAATCCGCTTGATGGCGTACGTAACGATGCATTGGCCCGCCTCGCGGCCCACGTTGGTGTACCAGTGATCGCTAGCAACAACGTGCACTACGCCACTCCCGATCGTCGGCGCCTCGCCACGGCCCTCGCTGCAGTGCGAGCACGGCGCGGTCTCGATGATCTCGACGCGTGGATGCCCGCGAGCCCCACTGCCCATCTTCGCTCAGGGGTTGAACAGGCTCGGCAATTCCAGCGATTCCCAGGTGTTGTTGAGGGCGCCGCCCGCCTTGGCCTGGAATGTGCATTCGACCTGCGTTTAGTCGCTCCGAACCTTCCTCCCTATCCCTGCCCTCAAGATCCATCAGCTCCCGACGGTCCTCCGATGACTGAGATGCAGTTCCTCCGCAAACTCGTCACCGATGGTGCTACACGACGCTACGGGGCAGATGGTTCCGCTCGTCATGGAAGCTTTCAAGCCCTTCACAACAAAGATCCATATCAACAACTTGCCCACGAGCTTGCACTCATCGAACAGCTCGGGTTTGCTGGCTACTTCCTCATCGTGTGGGACATTGTCGATTTCTGTAACCGGTCGAACATCTTGTGCCAAGGGAGGGGTTCCGCAGCCAACTCGGCGGTTTGTTACGCGCTGGGGATCACCAACGCGGATGCAGTCGCGTTAGGGCTGCTGTTTGAGCGTTTCCTTTCCCCAGAACGTGACGGCCCCCCTGATATCGATATCGATATTGAATCCGCCCGCCGCGAAGAAGTCATCCAATACGTCTACCAACGCTACGGCCGCACCCATGCTGCTCAGGTCGCCAATGTGATTACCTATCGGGCGAAATCCTCGATCAGGGATATGGCGCGGGCGCTGGGGTTCGCTCCGGGCCAACAGGATGCCTGGTCGAAAGAAGCCGATCGGTGGGGGAGTCTTCCCGAGCCTGGCACGCAGAGCGACCACGATATGACGGTTCCTGATGTGGTGCTGTCCCTTGCCAACGAAGTGTTGAACTTCCCACGACACCTCGGAATTCACTCCGGGGGAATGGTGATTTGTGATCGACCAGTCAACGAGGTGTGTCCTACCGAGTGGGGTCGCATGGCCGATCGCAGCGTTTTGCAGTGGGACAAAGAGGATTGTGCTGCATCAGGGCTGGTGAAGTTCGACCTCCTTGGCCTTGGGATGTTGGGAGCAATTCATGAGGCGATCGACCTGATCGCAGAGCATCACGGTGTCGACGTCGACCTGTCTCAACTTCCCCAAGAACAAGACGTGTACGACATGATCTGCAAGGCAGACACCATTGGCGTATTCCAGATTGAGTCTCGAGCACAGATGGCCACGTTGCCCCGCCTTCGACCCCGAACCTTCTATGACTTGGTAGTGGAGGTGGCGTTGATTCGTCCGGGTCCCATTCAAGGCGGTTCGGTGCACCCCTACATACGACGCCGAAATGGGAAGGAGCCGGTGACCTACCTGCACCCGCTCCTGGAAAATTCCCTCGCCAAAACCCTCGGCGTTCCGCTCTTTCAAGAACAGATGATGCAGATGGCAATTGATGTTGCAGGGTTCTCCCCCTCAGAAGCAGATCAACTGCGCCAAGCCATGGGTTCAAAGCGCTCCATGGAGCGAATGGAGCGGTTGAAGTGTCGCCTCTTTGAGGGGATGGCGGAACGGGGGATCGAAGGCGAGATAGCGGTGCAGATCTACGAGAAGCTCGCAGCATTCGCGAACTACGGCTTTCCTGAAAGCCATTCGGTGAGCTTCGCCTACTTGGTATATGCATCCTGTTGGCTCAAGTTTCACTACCCGGCAGCGTTTTGTGCGGCGTTGCTGCGTTCCCAGCCGATGGGCTTCTACTCACCGCACTCGCTCGTGCAAGACGCTCGTCGACATGGGGTACAGGTTCGGGAGCCGGACATGAATCGTTCCGATTGGCAGCCAGGGCTCGAACCCTGTGACACCTCCGAGGGAAAGGTGGCGGTTCGGCTGGGGTTCTCTTCGGTCCGCCATGTTGGCAAGGATCTGGCGAAAGAACTCGAAGCTGGACAGCCATATCATTCGATTGAAGATGTTGCTCGACGAGGATCGGGGGCCAAAGGCGGCGTCAACAAGCGGGTCCTCGAAGCCTTAGCGACGGCAGGAGCCTTTCGATGCTTCGATCAGCACGCTGAAGGTCGTGGTCGTCGAGAGGATCTGTGGACCGCCGGCGCTGCGGTGGCTGCTCGACCTGACCGCCTCCCAGGGATTGTGGTTGGACTTGATTCCCCAGACCTTCCTGCAATGACTCCTCAGCAGCAAGCGCTTGCGGACCTCTGGGC
>DORQ01000332.1:2149-2370 GCA_003514205.1 Acidimicrobiaceae bacterium | reverse complement strand
GAACGAGGGGTCACCTGTGGATCAGACCTCATGGTGGCCCCGCTGGACCGCACGGTCCGTGTCGCAGGTGTTGTGACTCACCGGCAACGTCCTGCCACTGCGGGCGGCACGATGTTCATCAACCTGGAAGACGAGACGGGATTGATCAACGTTGTGTGTTCCTTGGGGTGTTGGAAGCGATATCGAACTGTGGCGCGTCGTGCTCCCGCATTGCTAGTGAC
>DORQ01000332.1:0-1788 GCA_003514205.1 Acidimicrobiaceae bacterium | reverse complement strand
AGGAGGCGCCGCCATGCCGATTCACGGGTCACTCTTCCAGGACTACCAGGAAACCACTGGGCAGGATCCCTTTGTTCTTCAGAACAAAAAGCTGCTCAAGATCAACATGGGCTACGGGCCAGTCAACGCACGACTTGGCTCGATGGTTGCCTATCAAGGCGACGTCCGATTCGAAAAGCCTGGGTCAGGCGGTCTCAACAAGATGCTCAAGAAAGCCGTCACCGGCGAAGGCGTTGACATCATGCAGGCAACAGGATCTGGAGAACTCTTCGTTGCCGACATGGCTTCCGAAGTTCAGGTCTTCTACCTGGAGAACGACATGGTGAGCTGCAACGGAGCCTCCGTGTTGGCCTTTTCCGGGTCAATCGAGTGGGACATTCAACGAATTGGCAGCGGCGCTGGCATGGTGGCTGGCGGCATGTACAACGTCACACTTCGAGGCACCGGCTATGTAGCGCTCACCACTAAGGGCGACCCTGTCGTTCTTGATGTTTCGGGGCCCCCAACCTTCGCCGATCCCAACGCAGTTGTCTTCTGGACCTCAGGCGTCACCATGAGCGTGAAGACCGATACCGGCGGCCTCAAGTCGATGCTTCGTGGCGGAACTGGCGAGATGTTCCAGCTCGCGTTCGGTGGTCAGGGATACGTGATGATTCAGCCGGCAGAGAATGTCGTGACCACTGGTGGCCAGGCCGCAGGTGGCGGTGGCGGGTTACTCGGCGGTTTGATGGGGTAGGACTGGAGCCCCGATCGGTCACCAGCATTTCTGGTGCTCGGACCCCGTGGCACTTCATTCCCATCCCAGAGATGCCGATATGAACAACGTGGTCCGAGGTAACCCAGCTCAGAGTTTCGAATACGGCGTTCGCCGTCTGGCGCGTTCGCATGGCACCCGCCGCCGGGCCAAACGAACGCGGTTCCTTGGCGTGTGTCTTGTCTCGGTCTGCGGTCTCGCCAACCCTTCGCAGGTTGGGTCACAGCCACCTGAAGCTGCAACGCAACCAACTGCAGCCTCTTCAACGAATTCGCCCTCCAATGGTCCGCCAATTGACGAACTGAAGGCAACCGCTGAACAGCTGCAGGCGCAGCTCGGTGCGCTCAACGCCGCCTTTACCGCGGCGCTTGACCAGCACACCGCGTCGGTTGTCACAGCAGATGCGGCCAGGGTCGCGGTCGAGAACGCCAGGCTGGCGGAAAGCGAAGCTGCCATTCGTGCTGCGGAGCTTCGCTCAGATGTGGTTGATGCAGTGGTCGTTGCCTACACGGGTCACAGCGCAGACGCGGATCTCGGACTGTTTGGCACCGATGATGTCGAGGAAGCTGCACAGCGAACCACCTTTCGGCAATGGGAGGCGGATCGTCGAGTGGGCCTCGCTGACGCACATGAGCAGTCGCGCCTCGTGCTGGTCGACCAACGAGCCAAGACCGAGGCAGCAGCCGTTGCGGCGGAGGCGGCCGAAGCTGCAGCTGCGGAACAACTCCTTAAGGTCGAACAAGCTCGCCCGCAACAACAAGCGCTCGTAGATGCCACCGAGCTTCGTCTCGAGGACGCACTGTCCGAAGCGGCAGCACTTGCCGCGACTGATGCTCAGGTCGCAGCTGAGTTGGCTGCCAAGGAACAGAGCCTGCGAGATTCAGCCGAAGCATCGGTGGCGGTACCCGTGCCAGAGAAGCGCCTGCCCGTCGCCCCTCCTGCAACTGCTGCCCCCACCACTCCCAAGGCACCCGCTGCAACGACCACAGCGCCGAAGAACCCGGCCTCACCAACGACTCGGCCGGTGACGCCAC
>DORQ01000335.1:23905-24925 GCA_003514205.1 Acidimicrobiaceae bacterium | reverse complement strand
CCGCTCGAACTTCTCCTTGGCCATACCAAACTCCTTGTTGCCGTGTAGTACTTGATTCTCTGTTTGTGTCCACTGGACTGGGACTCACAGCTTGTGGGCTGTGATGAGTGGTGGCGGTCAGACTTGAACTGACGACCCCTCGATTATGAGCCGAGTGCTCTTACCAACTGAGCTACGCCACCGATACTGCGGACCCTGCCAGCCTGACAGATGAAGCCAGGAGACACAGACACACAGAGCCCCCTGTCAGAATCGAACTGACGACCTCTTCCTTACCATGGAAGCGCTCTACCGACTGAGCTAAGGGGGCATGGATGGGCGTGATGACGCACAACCGGTGGAAGACTATAGCCGTAGGCATGGGTAGATCAAAGCGATTCGCGATTTGTGCTCTGAGATCGCCACATCGCTGCCGTGAGCTCGGAGGCACGACGCCCACACGCTCCTGACATACCTGCACCCTCCTCGACTGGTCCGTTCCGATGAGTAATCTCTCGCACCCGAGACCCCTTCGCTAGTGTCGAGCCATGATGATTCGGCTAGCAGCTCCCGATGACGCCGAGCAGATCCGCCAGATCTACAACCCAGAGGTGCTGGAGTCCACGGTGACCTTCGATCTGGTCCCACGCTCGTTGGCGGATCAGCTCGCTTGGCTTGCCAACCGAAGCGGGGTCCATCCCGCCGTAGTGGCAGTGTCAGACGACGTGATTATCGGGTTTGGCGCGTTGAGCCCCTACAAAGAGCGGGCAGCCTATTCAACCAGCGTCGAGGACTCTGTCTATGTGCATCGTGACTTTCGCGGCACCGGGGTTGGTAGCTCCATCCTCGGCGACCTAGTCCTTCGGGCAGGTCAGCATGGCTTCCACGCAGTATTTGCTCGGATCGTGGCTCACCATTCCGCCTCGATTGAACTCCACCGTGCCTATGGATTCGAGATTGTTGGCACCGAAGTAGAAGTTGGGCGCAAGTTTGGTAAATGGCTCGACGTCACCATCATGCAACGACTGCTGACCTCGTCCT
>DORQ01000335.1:9238-23663 GCA_003514205.1 Acidimicrobiaceae bacterium | reverse complement strand
GGCGCCGGAGTCGCTAAGGTCTCGATATCACGCGGGGGTGAACCATTGCCCACGCGCGAGAACACTCATCCACCGAAAGGGTAGCGAATGCACAACAAACGAATGTTGGCTCGCGGCGTCTCGTTGTTGTTGGCCCTCGGGCTCGTAGCAATCGGATGCGGCGAAGACAAAGCCGAGGACACAAAGACGGACTCATCGACGGAGGCGCCCTCGGACACCACCGACACCAAATCCGATGGCGTCCTGGCCGGCATGAAGGGCACAACTCCACTCGTCGATCTTGGCGACGAGTTCAAGACCCGCATGAAGACGATCGACCCAGAGTTGTCCGACTTCAACTATGGCGCTGAGAGCTACGACGCAGTCATCATCGTGGGCTTGGCAATCGCTGAAGCCAAGACCGACGGTGCTGCATATGGCGACAAGGTCAACGGCATTACCCGCGGTGGCGAAAAGTGCACCGACTTCAAGGGCTGCATGGCCATCATTGAAGCCGGCGGCGACGTGGACTACGACGGAGCATCTGGCCCACTCGAGTTCTCCGGCAACGGCGAGCCGACTGAAGCCTCCTATGGCATCCTGCAGTTCGGCACGATGAAGGACTCCGCAGCAGGCACCAAGTGCGAGAAGACTGACGAATGCGTGGACGACTCGCTCACGAAGTTCGTAAAGGCGACCGCACCTGAGTCAGCCGACGTTCCACAGGTTCCCGTGTCAGCCACCCGTGAAGGTGACGGCGAGGTGACCATCGGAACGCTGCTTCCGATCACCGGCTCGCTTGCATTCCTCGGCCCGCCCGAGTTCGCTGGCGTGAAGCTTGCCATTGAGGAGATCAATGACGCGGGCGGCCTCCTTGGCAAGCCAGTCAAGTACGAAGAAGGCGACTCTGGAGACACGGAGAACAAGGTTGCGCCGCAGACAGTCGCCACCTTGCTGAGCAAGAACGTCGACGTCATCATCGGCGCGGCATCTTCCTCTGTCAGCCTTTCCGTTGTGGACACCATCGTGACCGCTGGCGTCGCAATGTTCTCGCCCGCCAACACGTCAAAGAAGCTCTCGAGCTACGACGACAAGGGCCTGTACTTCCGCAATGCGCCATCTGACATTCTTCAGGGTCAGGTCCTCGCCGACACGATCATCGCTGATGGAATGACCAGCGTCTACGTCTTGGCACTCAACGATGACTATGGCACTGGCCTCGCCGAGGACCTCCAAGCGGGCCTCGAAAGCGGTGGAGCTAGCGTCAAGGGCACCAAGATCTACGATCCAAAGGCCGCTGACTACAGCGCAGAGGTTTCAGAGGCAAAGGACTCGGGTGCGGACGCAATCGTTCTGATCGGCTTCGACGAGTCCTCCAAGATCCTCGCGAAGATGAAGGAGCAAGGCCTCGATCTTTCAACGGTGTATGGCGTTGACGGCAACATGGGCAACGCTCTCGCTGAGAACTTCGAAGCGGGCAAGTAACCCAGATAGCAGATTCCAACGAACTGTTTCGGGAGGGGCCGGATCCATCAGGATCCGGCCCCTCCCGCGTTCGTAGCTGTGGTTGAGGTCCAACGTCTATCGACTCGGCTACGACTTGCGGCGCGGCGCGCGTCACATGCGGGCCGCTGCTGTGCTCGGGGTCGCTACTTTTTCCGGGCGTTCGCCAAGGTTCCGAGGTAGAGCTCTATCACCTTGGGATCGTTCAGCAGTTCCTTGCCGGTGCCTGAGTATGCGTTGGTGCCATGATCTAGCACAAACGCCCTATCGCACACCTGAAGGCAGCGAGCAGCGTTCTGTTCGACGATCACAATTGAAACGCCAACCTGATTGATCTTCCGGCAGTTGATGAAGACATCATCCTGGAATGCAGGAGACAACCCCGCCGAGGGCTCATCGAGCAGGAGCACAGAGGGATTCATCATGAGCGCGCGGCCCATGGCAACCATCTGCCGTTCCCCGCCTGACAGGGACCCGGCAAGCTGCCCAGAGCGCTCGCCCAACCTTGGAAACAAGTCCACGACCTCTGCAAACCGCTCGGCCACTGTCTTTGGCTTGAGGAAGGCGCCCATCTCCATGTTTTCGCGAACAGTCATTGAGGGGAACACGTTCTCGGTCTGAGGCACGAATCCGACACCAAGGGTCACCAACTCGTGCGCCTTCAACGAAGTAATGGGTTTTCCGTTCAGCGTGACACTTCCTGAACGGATTGGAATGAGCCCAAAGAGCGACTTCAGAAACGTCGACTTCCCGGCACCATTGGGGCCGATGATTCCGACCATCTCCTGATGAAACAGCTCCATGGAGCACCCATTGAGGATGTTGACCTCAGGTACGTATCCAGCCACGATCTCATCCGCGACCAGCAACGGTACTTTCGCTTCAGGCGTATCGACGGTTTGAGCTTCACTCATCGCTCGGACCTCCGGGCGTTGTGTTTCCCATGTCTCCGTCAAGTTCCTTGTCGTGATTCGTTCCGAGGTAGGCATCGATCACAGCCTGGTTCTGGCCGATCTGTTCGGGCGTTCCCTCCGCAATAACCCGGCCCTCCGCCATCACCACAACCCAGTCGCTGATGTCGAAGACCATGTCCATATCGTGTTCGACGAAGATCACTGTCCGACCTTCATCGCGTAACGACTTCACGTGCCCAAGGAGTGACTGCTTGAGTGCTGGGTTCACTCCAGCCATCGGCTCGTCCAGCATGACCAACTCGGGAGAGGTCATCAGTGCCCGGGCCATTTCGAGCAACTTGCGTTGACCTCCCGACATCTGGCCGGCGAACTGCTCTCGCATGTGGTGCATTTTGAATCGCTCCAACAGTTCATCTGCTCTGCCGGTGATTTCTTGTTCCTGCCGAGACCACAACGACCGCGCAAAGCCAGCAAAGAATCGTTCGCCTCGCTGACCGGTTGCGCCGAGGCGCATATTCTCCAAAACTGTCATCTTGGAAAGGACCTTGGTCAACTGGAAGGTCCGAATCAACCCCATTCGTGCGACCTTGTGGGGAGCAACACCACGGAGAGGCGTTCCGTTGAAGGACCAGCTTCCTTCCTGTGGCTGATCGAAGCAGCTCAGCAGGTTGAAGAATGTGGTCTTGCCAGCCCCATTAGGACCAATCAGTGCAGTGATGGCTCCCCGCTGAAACTCCAGGTGATCAACCGAGACCGCAGTCACTCCACCAAATCGTCGGACGATCCCGTCCGCCACAACAATCGGGTCAGGCTTTGAGACACCAACTCGGCCCTCAATTCCAATCAGGCCAGCTGGGCCAGTCGCGCCGACTGGCGATGCAGAACTAGCGAGCATCGAGTTCTACCTCTTTCCGATCACCGAATATGCCCTGAGGCCGGAATATGACAAGACACATCAGCGCTATCCCGAGGAAGACAAACGGCAGCAACGCCGCATTTGGAGCAAGCGACTCGGGGAGCAGGTCGTTCCGCTTCGCTTCGTCGGTGAGCGACAACATGAACTGAAAGGCCGTGTACCAGATCACTCCACCAATCACTGGGCCCCCGACTCGTGCGGCACCGCCGAGAATCACCGCAGCGTAGGCGATGAACGTGGTCCTGGTGACGTAGTCGTCGGGCACGGCCAGGTTCTGGAACAGGGCCAACATGATTCCGCCACCCGCCCCCATGACTCCGCCCAGCACCAACGCCTGCAGCTTGAACGCCTGCGCGTTCTTGCCAAGCGACCGAGCCGCATCCTCATTCTCGCGCACCGATCGCAAGACTCTCCCCCATGGCGATCGCATCAAGAAGAACGTCACCAACGCAAACACGGCAACCACGATCCAGCCAATGAGCATGACCCACAAGTCCTTACCCAGGTAACTGAACGGGCCCCATTCGAAGCGTTTGCCATTCGTGAACCAACTCGCAGCGAAGAAGTCATTGGCGAACCCATTGACGCCGGAGTTGCCTCCTGCGAAATCGGAGATTGCCTCAGAACGCAACATCAAGCGAATGATCTCAGAGGTGGCAATGGTGACGATTGCGAGGTAGTCGCCACGGAGTCGAAGTGCAGGAAGACCCATGAGTAACGCCAGTACTACCGCTGCGAGGATCGCTACGCAGACTCCCGCCCACAACGGCGCCCCATACCCACCGGCTTCGCTTGAGGCGCAGGTAATCGCGACCCCGTAGGCTCCAACCGCCATGAATCCTGCCTGGCCGAAATTGAACAACCCGGCATATCCGTAGTGAATGTTGAGTCCCTGTGCTGCAAGTATGTTCGCAACTGCGAGCGGGCCAATTGAGGCCGACACCGTTGCAATGAGAATCGAAGTCCAGTTCATCAGCCCACCCGCTCCTTGCGACCAAACACGCCTTGCGGCCGAAACATCAATACGACGATCAGGATGACGAGGGCGCCAACGCTCTTCAGTGAGGTCGGAATGAACAGGGTCGACAATTGGATTGCTACACCCAGGATGAAACAACCTGCGGCCGCTCCGAAGCTTGTGCCGAGACCGCCAAGCGTGATTCCAGCGAACATCAGGAGCAGCAAGCTCTGTCCTTGACCAAATGACACTTGGTTGTCCAGTGAGTACAGGATGCCTCCGAGGCCAGCAAGCGCCGCTCCCATCATCCAGACCAACCGGACGACTCGGTCAGTATTGATCCCCGACGAGGAAGCAAGGGGCCCATTGTCGGCAACCGCTCGCATTGCCTTGCCAAACCTGGCTCGCTGCAGAAAGAGACCCACCGAGCCAAGGACAACCACCGAGATGATGATCATGACTACAGCCCGAGGAGGCACATTCTGATTGCCGAGCTTGAACAGCGGTTCCTGGATTCCGTACTCGCTAAAGGGCTTCGTACGCGTTCCATAGAAGAACTGGAACACCGCCTGCAACGCGATCGACAAACCGAACGAGACCACCATGAGGGCGAAGGGGCTCGTCTTTCGACGTCGAAGGGGGGTCCACAACCCAGCGTCAAGCCCCAGACCCAATGCCCCAGACAGCACTATCGCGATGAGTGCTGCAGGAATAACTGACAATCCAGCCTCTTGGTTGAGATACCAGGTCGCAAGTGCGCCAAAGGTGACTTGTTCCCCGTGGGCGAAGTTGGTGAACTGCGTGGTGCCATAAATCAATGACAGTCCGATGGCGGTCATGGCGATGATGAGGCCGAGGCGAACTCCATCGAGAAGCGTGCCCGGGAGCTTGGCCCAAATCGAAACCCCGGTCGCGGTGTCCTTGCCGAAGGGAAAGATCAGCGGCTTGCGTTGACCAGGATTCACCTGAAAGGAGAGCTTCGTCTTCGAGGTGTCGGTGAGCTTCACCCCGGTGGGCAGCGATTTGATCTGAAGTTCAGCTACGTATTTTCCCGGCTTTGGGAGGTCGAGAGAGTAGGAGCCGTCGGCGTCGGAAGTGGCCGTGCCGACCTTGGTACCCGATGCGTCTGAGACCACGACAACGACGCCCGGCACAGGCTTCTTGCCATCGTCCCGATTGATGAAGGTTCCCTGGATCCCCTCACCCTCCTGCGCTGATGCTCCCGGTGCAACAAGAACAGCGGCAATCAGCACACCGAGGATCAGCAGCATTCGACTCGACACTTGGCTCAGCCTTAGGCGCATGGGTACATAACTCTTTGTGACATTGGACACAGAGCGGCGATGTTAGCCGCGCCCATCCCCCACTGTGCGAAAAAGTGTCGCCGCCAATCCGCAACGGCCTGCCGCAGAGTCGATGCTCGTCGCTGTGGCGACACCGCCATCATGGATTGAGTTCCTCAGCCGGACCGCCGATCAGCGGCTCGTCTGAACTACGTAAGTCCGTAGTGGGAAGGCCCTGCGGGAACTGAGTCCGAACCTCGTTCACCGCCGCAATCGCGATCTCCACGTGCATCCGCTTAGAAGCGTCATAGAACTCGCGTGCCTCGCCTTGAAGCTTGGGTTGCCCGTGAAGCGGCTTATCGCTCACCACGAGCAGCGTGCTTGAAGGAATCCGATAGCGGAATCCGTTTGCAGCAACAGTCGCTGACTCCATGTCGACGGCAACAGCACGCGCCGTTTCGATGTGTTGCAGAGCATCGCGTTGATTGAACTCCCAGTTTCGATTCGATGTCGAGTACACGGTACCCATGCGAAAAGGCAGGCTTCTCCTGAGAAGTTCCTGATGCAACAAGGCATTGAGCTGGAAGTTCGAGACCACCGGCACACGAAGTGGCAGTACCTCATCGAGCACTTGGTCGGCGCGGAAGTAGGTCGATGCCAACACGAAGTCGCCTATCTCCTGATGATTTCTGAGCCCTCCGCAATGGCCGATCATCATCATCAGATCGGGGCGCAACACTGCGACGTGATCAGTGATTGTTTTGGCGTTCGACGGACCAACGCCAATATTTACGATGCTTACCCCGGTGTTGTTCTCGCACACATGATGAAAGGCAGGCATTTGGACGTCGGGAACGCTCGGAGTCACGCAATCTGGGAATAGCTCCCGAAAAGCACCCATGTGCATGTGATAGTTCGTGAACAATACGTAGCGCTGGAACTGCTCAGCCTCGGTGCCCGTGTAATGGGCCAGGCGGTTCAACGACAGCTCCATCCGCTCTGGAGGGAAGAGGAAGAGCTTCTTCTTCGTCAGATCCCAATCGGACTCATCGCTCCGTTTGAAGACAAGCGGATCATTGAATGCAAGGCGCGGCCACGCCGAGTCAACTGATACGTCGGCGCCTGCATCAATGAGGCGCTGTATCTCGCGTTGCAGATACCACCGCAACGCAGCTGGTCGTGCGAGTTCGCCACGAATCGTTTGGCTGTGTCGTGACCATGGTCGGTGCACAATCAGCGCCGGATAGAACCCAGAGTCGTAAATACGCTCCAGTTCCAGGCACACATCTTCGCTCTGTTCGGCCATCAACTGACCGTAGCAGGACAGGGATCGCATGGCAGCGTGCGTGTTGCGCGGAAAACCGAACCACCCCGCACATGATGTGCGGGGTGAAATGGTGGGCCGAGAAGGATTTGAACCTCCGTAGGCTTACGCCGGCAGGTTTACAGCCTGCTCCCTTTGGCCACTCGGGCACCGACCCAGGAGCCAACACGATAGCAACTCCAGCGGCAGGTGCGAATCCATTGACTTCCTCGCTCTAGAATCGACGATGCCCAGGCGGTTCTCGAGCGAGTTCAATCGGGTGAAGGAGACGAGCATGCCCAGTTTTGACATCAGCTCAGAGGTCGACGAACAAGAGATCAGAAACGCGGTTGATCAGGCCATCCGCGAGGTCACCACTCGTTTCGACTTCAAAGACACCAACAGCTCAATCGAGCTTGGAAAGTCCGAAATCACGTTACGCACTGTGTCCGAAGACCGTCTCACGGCACTTCGACAACTCCTCGAGGAGAAGCTTGTGAAACGAAAGATCTCCATGAAGGCCTTGGACTACGGGGTGATCGAAGCGGCTTCAGGAAACACTGTCCGCCAGGTCGCATCACTCGTTGCGGGAATCAACCAGGATCGCGCAAAGGACCTCAACAAGTTCATCAAGGCACTTGCGCTCAAAGGGGTGCAGTCACAGACCCAGGGAGAACAAGTTCGAGTGATCGCCAAGAAGCGAGACGATCTCCAAGCAGTGATTACTGCCTGCAAGGAGCACGACTTTGGCATCCCGCTGCAGTTTGGCAATTTCAGGGACTAGGTCCGAGGGGCCTACTTCCATTCCCCACTTCGTAGCCGCGCGATGCGATCTGCCGTGGCGGGATGGGTAGAGAACATCTTGGAGAACATTTGCGTGGCTCGAAGCGGGTTGACAATGTATGCCTGCGCTTGAGCCTGATTGACGTTCACAGGAATCTGCCTGGCACCAGACTCCAGCACCAGCAGGGCACTCGCCAACGGCTCACCTGTTCCGAGCAACCGCGCGGCTCCGGCATCTGCCTCAAACTCCCTGCTGCGACTGATGGTCATTTGCAGCACACCGGCGGCGACCGGCGCAAGGAACAACATCAGCAGGGATCCAAGTCCTCCGCCATCGCGATCATCAGATCGGCCGCCTCCAAACATCGCTCCGAACGCTGCCATCCGTGCAACAAAGGTAATCCCCATCGCAATCGCCGCCGCCACAGAGCTCGTGAGGATGTCGCGGTGCTTGACATGAGATAACTCATGGGCGAGAACTCCCGAAATCTGTTCCCAGGTCAGGTATTGCAGCAGCCCCTCGTTGACGCACACCGCAGCGTGTGCCGGAGACCGGCCCGTGGCAAAAGCGTTCGGCTGCGGGCTCGGCGCCACATAGAGTCGCGGCATGGGAATGCCTGCGCGAGCAGAAAGGTCCGCCATGGTGGCGAAGTACTGGGGATAACGGGCCGGGTCGGCGGGCACTGCCCGCGCCGAGGCGATTGCGATCTTGTCGCTGAACCAGAAGGCTCCACCGACGGAGAACAGGCCAACAAGGAGACCGATGATGAGCCCGGAGTTTCCGCCGAGGGCACCACCGATCGCCATGATGAGCCCGCCCATCCCGGCGAGCAACACTGCAGTCTTCACGTTGTTCTTCATCTGCGCTGCCCCTCCATGCGGAGCTCATTGGCTAGACCCCAGTATGCGCCGAACTGCGCAATGGCCGACCTCGGATCGCTGAGCGTTACCTCAGCAATCGGAACCTTCGCCTGCCGCGCGAGAGATTCAATCCTCTGAGGGCGCCCCAGCTGAGCGCCGCTGTATTTCGGCGAAAACACCAGGATCTGCGAGCGTCGTCGTATCGCCAAGCACGCGGCCCTCAGCGACATCTCGGAGCAACCGGCGCATGATCTTTCCGGACCGAGTTTTCGGAAGGTCGGGCACCAACACCACGGTCCGAGGTCGGGCTATCGCGCCCAGTTTCACTGCGACGTGTCGACGGATCTCCTCACCCAGTTCCTCCGTTGCGTCATGGCCGCCACGCAGAATCACATATCCCACGATTGCCTGGCCCGTGGTTGGATCATTCGCTCCAACCACCGCCGCCTCCGCCACAGCATGATGGTCCACGAGCGCCGACTCCACCTCAGTGGTCGAGATCCGATGACCCGAGACATTCATTACGTCGTCAACGCGGCCGAGCAGCCAGATGTAACCATCCTCATCAACCTTGGCACCGTCTCCCGCGAAGTACTGACCTTCGTAGCTCGACCAATAGGTTTCGCGATACCGATCGGGGTCTCCCCAGATTCCACGCAGCATTGCTGGCCACGGCCTCGTGAGTGTCAGATAGCCGCCACCATGAGTCACGGGAACTCCGTGATCATCAACGATTGCCGCGCCGATCCCCGGCAATGGAAAGGTTGCCGAGCCGGGTTTGGTCGCAACCACGCCCGGCAGCGGGGCGATCATTTGGGCGCCCGTCTCGGTCTGCCACCACGTATCCACGATGGGACAGCGCTGAGCTCCGATCACTTCGTGGTACCACATCCAGGCCTCTGGGTTAATCGGCTCCCCAACGGTTCCCAGTAACCGCAACGTCGAGAGATCATGACCTGCGACCTCCTCAGCGCCCCATTTCATGAAGGTTCGAATGGCTGTTGGAGCCGTATACAACTGGGTAACTGCGTATCGAGCGATGATTTCCCAGAAGCGATCTTTCGGCCAGGACGACTGCTCGCCGACTCGGCGGTCGACGCGCGGCGTATCAGGCGTTCCTTCGTACATCACTGACGTGGTCCCGTTGCACAATGGCCCGTAGACGAGGTAGCTATGGCCAGTCACCCACCCGCAATCAGCGGCACACCAGTAGATGTCGGTTTCAGGTTTCAGGTCGAACACCACAGCGTGAGTGAAAGCAACCTGGGTGAGATAGCCGCCCGTGGTGTGCATGATGCCCTTCGGCTTTGCCGTGGTACCGGAGGTATAGAGGATGAAGAGAAGGTCCTCGGCATTCATTGCCTCTGGTTCGTGCTCAGCGGAAGCTGCTCCAACCACCTCGTGGTACCAGTGGTCCCGGCCCTCCTCCATGGTGACATCCGTGTGGCATCGATCTAGTACCACTACTGAGTGGACAGTGGGACACTCCTTGAGCGCGTTGTCCACGTTCACCTTGAGCGGGGAGGGCGCTCCGCGTCGATACCCTGCGTCGGCGGTGATCACACAGGTCGCTCGGGCGTCATTGACCCTGTCACGAATCGAATCAGGGCTGAAGCCGCCAAAGATCACCGAGTGTGCAGCACCGATTCTCGTGCAGGCCAGCATTGCGACAGGTAGTTCGGGCACCATGGGCATGTAAATGGCAACACGATCGCCCCGCTCAACCCCTAGGGCCACCAGCGCGTTCGCGAGTTTGCAGACCTCTGAGAGCAGGTCGGAGTAGGTCAAGGTCCTGGTATCGCCCGGTTCACCCTCCCAGTAGTAGGCCACTCGGTCGCCGTTACCTGAAGTGACGTGGCGATCGAGACAGTTGTAGGAGACGTTCAGGGTCCCTTCTTGAAACCACTTCGCGTCCGGGAGATCCCACTGCAGAGTCGTCTCGAAATCGGAGAACCAGCTCACATACGATCGGGCTTGGCGGGCCCAGAAGGCCTCATAGTCGCGATCAGCCTCTTCATAGAGCGATCGGTCATTCAGTGTGGCCGCTGCAGCGAACCCCGAACTCGGAGGGAACAATCGGTTCTCGTGAAGAAACTCTTCGATCGTGTCCTCTGACATGTGGGCCCCCTGGTGCATTGGTTTTCGATCGAGAGAACGCTAGCCGGTTTCGACGAGATGCTCTGAGCCCTCAATGAAGCGCCCTTGGAGGACAGCCCGTGCCATTGCCACATGCAAGGCCACGCCATTTTCGAGTGCATCCTCATTGATGCGCATCAGGTTCGAATGACAACTCGGTGCTTCCAACGAGTTCTGGATTCCTTCGGGACAAGCGCCGAGAAACACCATCGCGCCCGGTACTTGTTGGAGGATGTAGCTGAAGTCCTCAGCGCCCATGATTGGCGTCGGCAGTTCGAAATAGCTCCCCTCGCCAAGAACCTCGGTGACCACCTCGGCCGCAAGCGACGCGAACCGCATATCGTTGACAGTGACTGGGTAGCCAGGAGTCATGCTGAGTTCCACCGAGCAGTCATGTGCTTGGCAGACGCCCCGGATGATTCGTTCCAGTCCTGTGGTCGCCGCAAGTCGTGCGCCTTCTGAGACAGTGCGGACTGTCCCCTCAAGCTCGACGGACTCTGGAATGACATTGTTCGTGGTGCCACCAGATATTCGTCCGACGGTAATCACCGCCGGGTTGAATGCATCAATGCGACGGGTAACCATGGTCTGCAATGCAGAGACGGCCTCGCAGGCGACTGGGATCGGATCGTTACCGAAGTGAGGGGTTGAGGCGTGCGCTCCCTTGCCCAGAATCCTGGCTTCGAAGGTATCTGTCGCAGCCATGATGGGCCCGCCTTTTCCCGCGACCATGCCAGTTGGGACGTTTGGCGAGACGTGAATGGCAAACGCGTAGTCGACTCCCTCGAGCGCTCCCTCATCGATCATGTTGACCGCTCCACCAAAGCCTTCTTCGCCTGGCTGAAAGATGAATCGCACGCGACCGCGCAGGGAATCTCGCTCCGCAGTAAGAACTCGAGCGGCCCCAACGAGCATCGCGACATGGGCGTCATGGCCGCAAGCATGCGCTCGCCCAGCAATTGTCGATGAGAAGGGTTCGCCAGACTCCTCCAGCATAGGAAGTGCATCGGTGTCTGCCCGCAGGAGCACCGTCGGGCCAGGGAGCCCACCAACAAGGTCGGCGACCACCGAGGTGATGGACGTGCCTACCTGGATATCAAGGCCGAGGCCTTCGAGAGCGTCCAGAATGAGCTGTTGAGTGTGCGGATTGTCAGTACCTAGCTCGGGGTGCTGATGGATGTTCCGGCGAAGCTCACGAACCTCCGCGATCACCGGCTGTACTTGTTCAGCCAACATCGTTGTCAGGCGTGTGCTCATGTCCAATCGACTTTCTGGTACATCGTGATGACGGCCGCTCCGCCAAGCCCGAGATTGTGCTGAAGCGCCAGCGAGGCCCCATCGACTTGGCGAAGTTCTGCCTGGTTACGCAACTGCCAGTTCAACTCTGCGCATTGCGCCAAGCCCGTTGCTCCGAGCGGGTGACCTTTGGAGATAAGCCCTCCCGAGGGATTCACTACCCAGTCTCCGCCGTAGGTCACTGCGCCCGAATCGATCAGGTCGCCAGCCTTGCCTTCGGAACACAGTCCGAGTGCCTCGTAGGTAATGAGCTCGTTTGCACTGAAGCAATCGTGGAGTTCAATGACGTCGACCTCAGTTGGACCGCGGCCGGACTGTTCGTACACCTGTCGGGCTGCTGCCTGAGTCATGTGATACCCGACAAGGGCCATGTCTGACCCAGAGAAAGTGGATTCGAAGTCGGTGGTCATTGCCATCCCAACGATCTCCACTGCAGTCGATTCCAGGCCATGTTCACGCACGAAGCGTTCGGAGGCGAGAATCGCAGCACCTGCGCCATCAGAGGTCGGGCAACACTGCAACTTGGTCAGAGGGTCATACACCATTGGTGAATTCAGGATGTCCTGCAGCGAGTACTGGTCACGGAACTGCGAATACGGGTTGTTCACAGAGTGTCGATGGTTCTTCTCTCCAATTCGGGCGAATGACTCTGCCGATACGCCGTAGCGCTCCATGTATTCACGGCCAGCGTTGCCGAACATTTGGGGAGCCGGCGGAGCGACCGCGTCATACCCGCGACGGTCGACCATGTCGGTGAAGTGATGATCGAGTGGGGTGGTTCGATCAGTGTATTTGATGCCGAGGGAACCCTTTTCCATCTTCTCGAAACCAAGGGCCAACGTGCAGTCGGCAATCCCGCCCTCGATCATCTGTTTCGCGAGGTACAGCGCCGAGGAACCTGTAGAGCAATTGTTGTTGACGTTGATGGCGGGGATTCCAGAGAGGCCGAGGGTGTACAGCGCTCGCTGACCGGCAGTTGAGTCGCCGTAGCAATAGCCAACCACGGCCTGCTCAACGAGGCTGTACTCGATACCCGCGTCCTGGAGCGCCTTGGTCCCTGCTTCTTGTGCCATGTCTGGGTAGTCCCAGTCCCGTGAACCCGGCTTCTCGAACTTGGTCATTCCCACACCAACTACGAAGACTCGCTCAGCCATTTCTTCCCCCTCCTGACTCGATGATCTACATGCTTCCACACCTGGGAGGTTCCCCACGGACTGAAGATCACATGGGCTCAGGCGGGAGAGCGTTTGCGTTTGGCGCCGGCCTCGATGAGCATGTGGGCATGGGTCAAGTCGTCGCGGTAGTGAATCAAAAAGGCGGAGTTGGAAAGACCACGGTGACCTTGGGGCTCGCGTCGGCAGCAATGGCACGCGGACACAAGACCCTGGTGATTGACCTCGACCCTCAAGGTGCATCGACCTGGGTGCTTGGAGGGCAAGCCGACAGGCTTTCCACCTCCGTGGCCGACGTTCTGGCGACGGGAAAGGGATCGGTAGCGAAGGCTGCTGTTGTCCCATCGGAATGGAGCCACCTTGTCGACATCTTGCCGTCGGTGCCCCGACTTCAAGAACTTGAGGTCTTACGAGCAGGCTTGGAGGGCCTAGTACTTGGCACGAAGACAGAGACTCGCCTCCGCAAGGCGATTCAGAGCTTGGCGCCCCATTATGGGACGATCCTGATTGACTGTCCCCCATCGCTTGGCTCCCTCACAACGAACGGTCTCGCCGCTGCGTCCCAAGCACTTGTCGTAGTTGAGCCAACTGCGCTCAGCCTTCGGGGAATCGACCCAGTCTCGCAGTTAATTGAGTCAGTTTGGGAACGACACAACCAATACCTTGATCTCGCTGGTGTGATTGTGAATCGAATGCCCCCGCGTTCGCACGACGCCGCAGTGCACTTCGACGAGCTCGCCGCACGAGTTGGTCGACGGGCCATTTGGAGCCCAGAAGTGCCCTCTCGGGTGGTTCTTGCTGAAGCTGCTGCCGCGCGAAGGGCGATCCACCAGATGGGCGCTCGAGGATCTGATGTGGCGGGCATTTTCGACAAGCTCTATTCGAAGCTGTGGAAACTCATCAAGCCTGCACGAGCCTAAGGATGCAGAAGGAGTCGGGGGATCAGCTGGACGGCCCTTGGGTCCGAGCCCGGCCTCTCGCTCGCCGGAAGTGCAGCGGAGGGTGGATAGTCTCGTCCCCCGGCGCTCATCCTGAGCTGGTACACATCTCGAACAGTGTCTGGGCATTGCTTCAGATGCTGGATACTCCGACCTCGCTTTCGACACTTCAAGACCTCATTCACGAGAGCTCCGGAGACACCCCGGAGGAAGCGGCTGCCTTCCTCGCAGAGCTACCTGATACCTTGCGGTCACTTCAGCAACGAGGGTTGGTGCAGCGAGCCAATGACCGATAGCACGCCACCCATTGCCCTCGAACAGGCACCCATTGCGCCCGACCAGTTCGTCATCGAGATTGCGTCCTTCGGTCTGCGATCGCTCGA
>DORQ01000335.1:8601-9053 GCA_003514205.1 Acidimicrobiaceae bacterium | reverse complement strand
CTGAATCGGATAACGGGCCTTGCACTGGCTGCAGTGGAGGCTGGCGAGCTACACCTCTCAGAGTCCCAGCTCGCCGCACTCATCGAAGCGAACACTTCTATCGCAGGATTTGAGACAGGGCTGGATTCGCTACTTCTCTATCTCAACCAGGAATTGGCTCAGTTCGAGCCAATCGTCCTCAAGGGTGCCGCCCACGCTCGACTCGACTATCCCGATTCACGCTGGCGCAACTACGGCGATATCGATCTCTTGGTTCGGGGCAAGGACTTCAACCCAGTGAGGTCGTTCCTTGAGAACATCGGATTCGCTCGAATGCAGGCCGCCCCGCTGTCCAGCAGGTGGGAGGCGGAGTTTGCGAAGAGCATCACCGTGGCCAGAGCTCCAAACGTGGAGATCGATCTTCATCGCACCTTGACGAGCGGAGCATATGGCCTTGCGATGAACGAGGAGGT
>DORQ01000335.1:6957-8370 GCA_003514205.1 Acidimicrobiaceae bacterium | reverse complement strand
ACCCCTCGGCTTTCAACCGTGCGAGACGTGGTGCAACTGCTTCCGACAACTATCGACGGCGCCTCAGCCTTGGCTCGGCGTTGCTCCAAACTTAGTTGTGCGGTTCCAGTCGCCCGTTCCATTGTCACAGCAAGTGAGCGGTTGAAGGTCCATCCAGGGGTCGTTGAGGAGTGGGCGATCGCTCAGCACAGCACTGCACGCGATCGAGTCATTCTTCGGACCCACGCGGAGACTGGAGCGTTTCGCGCCCAGGCGCTGGTGGGAGTCCTTGGAGTGCATGGGCTTGGGTCCCGCATCCGGTATCTTCGAGGATTCCTGCGCCGGTAGGCACGCTGCGCTCGGGTCTACCCCACACGCCACTCAGCGACGAGAAACCCGCCGAGCCCGTCTACGTCGAGGAGTGCCTCAGCCTCGGTCACCCGGCTTCGCCCAGCTATGGCAGCGAGGCTCCCTTGCGCTGCGCCTTCCGCCCAGATTCTTCGCCCCTCTGCCACCAGTTCCTGAATCCCGTAGCCCTCAAGGAACTCACTTTGGGTCCGCAGCCGATCCGGAGCAAGCTGATCAAACCCCACGTCGGTAGTGATATCGACCGAGGCCGAGACGAGTGGATCTGCTCCACGACGATGATTCCGATACGTCCGTAGCCACGCTCTTCCAACCAGGTCTGCAGTCTGTGACACGCCATAGTCGAAAGCGAGCACCGCGCCGGTTCCAATCGCAGAGCGTGCAACGGCAATCCACCTCGCCGCCTGCTCATGCCACGGGAACGCAACCCCCTCGGGGAGTTTGCCTGGCCAGTCCCCCACCTCGACAACTGCTGGATACTCAACAATTGCTGTGCCATCCTCGACGAACCACTCGTGGAATTCACTGCCGCGACGAACGATGACTCTAAACGGCAGGTTGTCCAAGAGTTCGTTGGCGAGCACGACTCCAGGACTGCTCGACTCGTCCAGGTTCCGGGAGTATTCGGCTCGGTCTCCGAGCAGGGAACGAGCTTGTTCAAGCTGTTGCTCGGAGCGTTCCACCAGTTGGTAGTTCAACGCGCTCAGACAATCTGGAGCGCTCGCGAGAATTGCGGCAGCAAGGGTTCCTTTCCCTGCTCCCACCTCGATCACGCGAAACTCGTCAGGCTGAGCAAGGTCCCGCCAACGCTGGTCTAGGTATCGACCAATCACTGCCCCAAAGAGCGGGCCAACCTCTGGGCTCGTGATGAAGTCGCCACGTGCACCACCAGCTGAGCCGTGCTCAGCGTAGAAGCCGTGCCCTTCGGCATACAGCCGCTGCTCAACGAAAGCGTCGAACCGAACGAGGCTCATCGATTCTCTCTGGTCCGCCACATGATCCACCGGCGGCAGAACGTTACCGCTTCGAGACTGCCTGTTCGACGGTGGTGCTGTCGTTCGCGCTCTC
>DORQ01000335.1:5231-6714 GCA_003514205.1 Acidimicrobiaceae bacterium | reverse complement strand
GGTACCTCATCGAACCACATGGTCTTGGCAACGTTGAGGTAGTAGAAGGCTGCAATTGCAGTATTGATCGCGAGTATGACGGCTAGTGCGATCGAGTACTTGCCCTGCGTCTCAATGAGGACCTTCATCACGCCGAACTTGCCGTACCAGGCGCCAAATGGCGGGACACCGACAAACGACACGAGGAACACCGTCATGGCAATGGTGAGACCAGGTGCGTAGCGGAACATTCCTCCCATGGAACTGATCTCGCCCGACCGGGTCTTCCGGGCGATCGCAATCACGACTGCGAACGCGCCCAGGTTCGTGAGCGCGTAGAGAACCAGGTAGTTAGTAATGGCCGGGACTGCGCCCTCGACTGCATCGATGGCCACGAATGGCGCCAACATGAACCCTGCCTGAGCGATTCCGGAGTACGCAAGCATTCGAACAATGTTGGTCTGGCGGAGGGCAATGAGATTCCCAACGGTCATCGACAGTGCCGACAGAACGAAGACCACCGGAATCATCACGTTCGCTCGCCCAATAAGCGTGAAATCAATGACTTGAATGAGCCCAACGAACCCTGCGGCCTTCGATGCCACAGCGAGAAATGCCGTGACCGGCGTGGGCGAGCCTTCATAGGTATCGGGGGCCCAGGAATGGAATGGCACTGCCGAAACCTTGAACCCGAACCCGATGATCACGAAGATGACTCCGAGCGTCACCGCCGGTGAATTCTTCTGCGAAATCGAGGCGCCAATCTCTGTCAGAAGGGTGCTCCCGGACCAGCCGTACAACAGCGACATTCCATAGAGGAGGATCGCGGACGCAAACACTCCCATGAGGTAGTACTTCATTCCTGCCTCGTTAGAACTCGAATCGCGCTTACGCCAAGCGGCCAACATGTACGCGGGAATCGAGAGCAACTCCAGCGCCACAAAGATCGAGATCAGGTCCCGCGCTGAGGCCATCACCGTCATCCCCAGAATCGAGCACACCATCAGCGTGTAGTACTCGGACTCCCAATAGTCACCATCAGCTACATAGTTGGTGGACAGCAGGATGACAACGTAGCCAACAACGATGAAGAGGGCCTTGAGCAGAAGCGCTCGGTGGTCTACCACGTATGCGCCATTGAACATCGATCGTGTGTCCTGGTCGCTCGCCGCGAGCGTCAGAAGCGGTATCAACGAGCCGAGCAGGCCCAACCCGGCCAAGGGTGCTATGTACTTCCGGCCTCGTTCGAGGAGCGTGACGTCCACGCACAGCAACAGGCAGATGACACCTACGAGCACGATCTCCGGCGAGAGCGCGTGCCAATCGATCACTGGTGTTGCGAAGCTGGTCACCCTCAGGCTCCGAGGTTCAGCACTGTGAGTGCCTTGTCGGTGAGATCGAACATGAGACCCGGGGCGACACCGAAGACCACGATGGCGATCAAGAACGGTGCCCAAGCGATGATCTCTGTCGGAACCACATCATGAATATGCGGATCGTTCGC
>DORQ01000335.1:4736-5035 GCA_003514205.1 Acidimicrobiaceae bacterium | reverse complement strand
GCCAGCACCGTTCCAAGCGAGGCAACCACCATGAGCACACGGAACAGCGTGACAGAGATGCCATCGGCAGGCTGGTAGGCAGCAAGAATCGCGGGGAACTCTCCCCAGAAGCCTGCGAGGCCGGGGAGGCCGAGCGAGGCCATCGTTGCGAATCCAAGAATCCAACCCAACCGAGGGGCCTGCACAAGGAGGCCACCAAGGCGCTTGATCTCCAAGGTGTGGTAGCGCTCCTTCACCGATCCGGCCACAAAGAAGAGCATGCCAGTGATGAGGCCATGAGCGACCATGCCGAACATTGC
>DORQ01000335.1:3323-4502 GCA_003514205.1 Acidimicrobiaceae bacterium | reverse complement strand
TCAGTTTGCGCAAGGCAACCGAGGGCGCCGTAGATGATTCCGATTGCAGCAAGAATGCCAATGACCGGTGCCCAGGATTTGGCAGCTTCGGGGAGAATGTTGATGGCAATCCGAACGAACCCGTAGGTTCCGAGCTTCAACAGCACCGCCGCAAGGATGACAGAACCTTGGGTTGGCGCCTGCGTGTGTGCGTCGGGCAGCCAGGTGTGGAATGGGAACATCGGAACTTTGATTCCGAACCCGACGAACATGCCGCCGAAAATCACCAACTGAGTCGAGTGGGCAATTCCGCCAGTGAGACCCGGGAGTCTCCGCATGTCGAACGTACGAGCAAGTTCGCCCGTAGCTGGATCCTTGGCAAGGAAGTACAGCGCCAGGAAGCTCAGAATCATCAGCGCCGAGCCAAAGAGGGTGTAGAGGAAGAACTTGATCGAGGCGTACTTGCGCTCTGGTCCACCCCAGACACCGATCATGAAGTACATCGGCAACAGAACCACTTCGAAGAACACGAAGAACAGGATGAGATCCTCAGCAACAAAGGAGCCGATCATTCCAGTTTCGAGGATCAGCATCAGGGACAGGAATGCCTTGGGGTTGCCCGGCTCTGGAATGTGATTCCAGGAGTAGATAAACACGAGCGGCACCACAGCGATCGTCAGGCCAAACAACGGAAGCGAGAGCCCGTCCATGCCCATGATGAACCGGCTATTGATCGCGTTGATCCACGACTTGTCGACCACATACTGCATCTCACCGCCGCGGTCGTAGTTGAACTTCACGAAGATGAACAGCCCAACTGCCGCCGTTGCGAGCGTGGTGGCAAGGCCAACCACTTTCAGCATCTGTTCTTCAGACTTGGGGATCACCATCATTATGAGAGCTCCTACCAACGGCAGGAAGGTGACCACCGGAAGTGCCCATGTGTATTTGTCCATCAGCTGTTCCCTTGTTTTCCTAACTCTCTCAGCCGCCGACAATGATGACGACGATGCCGGCCAGCAAAGCTGCCGCTGCGAAGAACAATGACGCGTACTGTTGCACGCGACCGGTTTGCATCTTGCGGAGTTCCCCGCCAGATGCGCCTGCAACACCAGCTAGGCCGTTGACGAGTCCGTCAACGCCTCCCTGGTCGATCTTGTTATAGACAAACTGGCCAACGCCCACCGCCGTGCGGCCAGC
>DORQ01000335.1:2177-3067 GCA_003514205.1 Acidimicrobiaceae bacterium | reverse complement strand
TACTTGTTGACGAGGATCTTCTTGCCAAGGCCCGCCAGCTTGTTGCGTTCCGACAGCCCGTGCAAGAACCCGAACGCGCCTTTGGAGTAATACACCCAGGTTACGGCAATGCCTGAGAGACCAACTAGCAGCGAGATTCCCGCCACGGTTGGATTGAATTCAGCGTGGGTGAAGCCCTGCGCATGCCCAGGAAAGAAAACACCAACCGGCTCAACGGCATGTTCGAAACGGAGGGCAATCGAGGTTGGCAACTCAGCGAAGATCTTGGAGGGCAAATTCGCAAAGCCTGCGAGAACTGCTCCGCCAGCCAGGATCATCAGCGGAATGGTGATTCGAGGACCTGATTCGTGGGGATGGCCGTGCCCTCGGAACTCGCCAAAGAAGGCGTACCAGATGGTGCGAGTCATGTAGGCGGCAGTGCAGAACGCCGCTGCGAGCAACATGATCAATACGAAGTAGTACTGCCCGTTTGCGTCATTCATTGCGCCAGTGCCGGCGAGGATCTCATCTTTGGACCAGAAGCCAGCGAGGGGGAATACTCCCGCAAGGGCGCCCGTTCCAAGCACATACGTCCAGAAGGTCCTTGGCATGATCTTGCGAAGACCACCCATGTCGTCGACCATGTTGAAGCTGTGGTGGCACGCGTGGCTGAGCGAACCTGCTCCGAGGAACAAGCAGGCCTTGAAGAGCGCGTGGGTGAAGAGGTGGAACAGCGCTGCAGTCCAGGCGCCAACGCCGAGGGCCGCCACCATGAAGCCGAGCTGGGAAACAGTGGAGTAGGCCAAGGTCTTCTTGATGTCGCTCTGTACGAAGCCGAGCAGCGCACCGAAGAGTGCGGTGACCGAACCAACCAAGGCCAGCACGTTGAATGACCCACCAGAGATGGACAA
>DORQ01000335.1:0-1939 GCA_003514205.1 Acidimicrobiaceae bacterium | reverse complement strand
GCATCGGGGAGCCAGGTGTGAAGGATGAACTGGCCGGACTTGCTCATGACTGCCGCAATCAGGCAGCAACTCGCGATGAGCAAGGTGCTGTGGCCAATGCCACCAGAGTTAGCGAGCGCATTGATATCGAGCACGCTGAAGGACTGACCAGCGGCGAAGTAGAGCATGATCATGCCGACCAAGAGTCCGACGTCGCCGACCCGGTTGGTGAGGAACGCCTTGAGCGCTGCGTCGCTGTTGGGTTTGTCCTCCCACCAGTGGCCAATCAGCGCGAACGAACAGACCCCCACGAGTTCCCAGCCGACGATCATTTGCAGCACG
Organism: Acidimicrobiaceae bacterium; assembly: GCA_003514205.1. Classification (GTDB taxonomy): domain Bacteria; phylum Actinomycetota; class Acidimicrobiia; order Acidimicrobiales; family Microtrichaceae; genus UBA11034. The sequence continues at coordinate 1,618 of DORQ01000335.1, read as the reverse complement.
TTGTCGCTCATGACGAAGAACAACATTGATGCGGTAAACAGCGAGAGGAATGCGAAGTAGTGGGTATAGCGACGGTCGCCCGCGACGTAGTCGGTAGAGAAGATGTGGACCAGTAACGAAACCAGCGTGACCACGACCAACATCAAGATCGACTGACCATCGGCGATCGTGCCAGCCTTGATATCAATTCCGCCAGAGTTGAACCAGTGAACGCAGCTCACCACGGGACGGGTGTTGTGCGTTTCTTCCCCTTCCGCAGCAGACACCACGCCTCGAGAGGCACCATGGTTGCTCGGAGCCGTGTTGGTCTCTGTTCCGAGTGCCTGCTCTCCCGAGGAGTGATCTTCACCAGAGTGCGATTCGCCTTCGTGGTCGGCAACCTCATGAACTGCAGCAGCACATTCCACAGGCACATCAGACAGCGCTGCTTTCGCGTCATGTGTGGTGTCACGGTTGAGCCACTGACCCGCCGTAACGAGCGACAGAATGAACGCGATGCCCACGATAGGAATGCCGATGAAGTGACCCTTGCCAGGAGTCTTCTTCCCAATCGCCAAGATCAACACGAACGACAGTGCAGGCAGGGCGGGGATGATCCAAATCTTGTCCAGCATGAGGTAGCCCTAGCCCTTCAACTCATCGAGTTCATCGAAATCAATCGATCGACGATTTCGGTAGATCAACAGCACGATTGCGAGACCCACGCCGACCTCGGCAGCGGCAACTGCTATCACGAATAGCGCAAACACTTGGCCCGACACGTTATGCATCGAACCAAACGCAACCAAGTTGATGTTGACCGCGTTGAGGATGAGTTCGATGGACATCAGGACGAGGACGCCATTGCGACGAACAATTACCCCGTACACACCAATGGCAAACAACACTGCGGCAAGCAGGAGGAACTGGTTGAGCAACATGGTCAGTCCTTCCTTGCCAGCACAATGGCGCCGATGAGGGCCGCCAAGAGCAGCACTGAGGTGACCTCGAATGGGATGAGGTATTGGCCGAAGATTGAATCTGAAACAGCTGCGACGGAGTTTGGCGAGGCCAGCTTCACTCGAGTGTCCGTGAACGACACAATCAGTGCGTAGCTCAGGGTCACCAGTACGAGCAGAGCCGTTGCAATGGCGTAGGGACGCTGCTTCAAATTGTCGAGGTCATCGGAAATGCCCATTGGCGCTTTGGTCAGCATGATTCCGAAGAGGAACAACACCACGATGGCCCCGATGTACACGAGGAATTGGGTGACGGCCACGAACTCGGCCTGCAGCAGGAGGAAGTTCATCCCGACCCCTGCGAGCACCATGATGAGGTAGAGGGCTGCGTGCACGATGTTCTTGGTCGTTACCATTCGGATTGCCGAATAGATCATGAACACGGCGCCAATTCCAAACGCAATGTTTGCTGGCAACTCGATGCACTTGGTTGGTTCGCAGGTTGTTGCTGCGGAGAGAATTCCGATCACTTCGCCTCCTTCCTGGAGACTTTCTTGAGCTTCGCTTCCGAGCCCGCTTCGTAGGCTTCGAACTCAGGCACCGTTTCAAACCACTCGCCAAGCCGTTCCTTGTCGTGCAGGAGATCAGCGATTCGCACCTCTGAGTACTCGTACTCGGGA
>DORQ01000133.1 GCA_003514205.1 Acidimicrobiaceae bacterium | reverse complement strand
GACGCGAGGGTCAGTGGTGAGCAGCTCGCCAAAGGACTTGTCGGCCGCCGTGAGCACGTTAACGACTCCGGCCGGAAGGTCGGTGTTCTCCGCAAGGAGTCGTCCCAGCAGCAGCCCACTCCAGGGAGTGTCGGGCGCTGGTTTCAGCACCACGGTGCATCCCGCGGCCAAGGCCGGCGCGAGTTTCGCAAGGTTGATGTGAGTTGGCACGTTCCAGGGTGTGATCGCGGCGACGACGCCGATCGGTTCGCGTTCGATCCAGCGGTTGCACCGGCCACCCATGGTGTCTCTTGCCCCAAGCTCGGTGCGCCATTCGTAGGATTCGGCTTGGTCGGCAAACCAGTTCACAATGTCGAGCGGTTCATGTACCTGCACCGTGGAGCAACTCGCTCGAGGAGCACCGACCTCGGCGATGGTGAGCTCGTTGAGCTCCTCCTCGTGTTCGCGAAGGGCTTCATCGAGTTGGCGCAAGACTCGCACTCGAAGCGAGAGGTTGGTTGACCACTCGGTTTCGTCGAACGCACGGCGCGCTGCGACCAGTGCCTCCTCGGCATCAGCCGCGGTTGCATCAGGCGCCGTGCCGATGGCTGCGCCCGTTGTGGGGCTGATGTTCTCGTAGGTGCCACCGCCAGTGGCTGGGCGGAGGGCGCCGTTGATCAATAGTTGAAGGTCAGAACCAGACATCGTTTGCTCGTGCTTTCAGTCGCGGGTTGAAGGGGTCTCGGTGGGCTGTTCAGTTGGTGCGGCAGGATCGGCTGTGGCTGGATCGACTGCGGCTGGATCGACTGCGGCAGGGACTGGCTTGCGGATCGCCACTCGCATCATGGACACATCGGCTGTGGCGAGGAGGTGCTCGTTCTCGTCGCGTACCTCGCAACCAATCACAATCAGCGTCTTGCCAGCTCGCACAATTTCGGCTCGGGCGTACACCATGGCGGTTCGGGGTGTTCCGAGGTAGCGGATGTGCATGTCGGAAGTGACGATCGATTCGGCCTCGCTATCGAAATCGGTTCCCATGGCCGAGACCAACGCGCAGGCAAGGTCGACCATGGTGGCGATGGCTCCTCCGTGAAGATTCGCGGTGAATCCGAACGCTTCGGGCCGAACCGGCATGCGGATCGTTGCTACCTGGTCACCCTTGTTGGGTCGGTCCCAACTCAGTCCCAACAACTCGTGAAGTGGAATCGAATCGGCGGCTGCGCGGCGCGCGATTGCGGCCTGGGCGGCGGCCTCGTCGTCAGTCACAGAAGTAGCAGCACCATCGGCGGGGTCTGGTGTGTTCTCAGGCACGCGGGCCGCCTCTCGTTCCAGGCCAACGAGATCCGCCAATCGTGTCGGCGTAGGGCCAGAACGCATCGGGATCAAGCGGATAGTCGAGGGTGATGTCGCGAGCAGTGAAACGGGTGGTCACGAGTTCCGCAACAGCGGGGCCAACCTGGGGCAGTAGCTCGGTGTACGGGTCCCATCGACTCTCCCTGAGAACGAACTCGCCCTCGAGCGTTTCGATTCGGCTCGTTGTTCCTTCGGTTCGGACTCGAACAACGTGCGGTGGGAAGTCCCAGGTGTTGCCAGCTGCCCCGACCCCGCGCATGGCCTTGATCCACCATTCGTTCTTCACGACGGCCTCGCCCAAGGGTGTTCGCGTTCCCGTCACACGGCCGTCGTAGGACATGAACGTGGTGCCCTGATGGAGTGCATGTGCTCGAACGAGATCGCCAAGACGATAGAACTGAACCGAGCATGGGAACTTCGGTTGGCCGTTGGTCTCGCGACTGATGAAGATCGCCTGTTCCTGATCGATACCGATTCCGATCGTGTACTGCCCACGAACTCCTCGAAACGACGCAGGGATCTTCGTGCTGATTCCGTACTCTGGCTCTCCGTGGACGGGAACGCAGTAGATCCCCAGTTCTACGATCGGATCGCCAACCGCTTCGAGGCCGACTGGGAGGAGCGCCTCTACCGCTTCAGGTTCGGTCGGGTATTTGATGGTGAGCTTTGGCCATCCCCCTACCTCCCCAGGGGAAGTGAGCGGAGCACCCTCATCGGTGGTGTAGGTCGTGTCAGGCTCGGTCATTGGCCCTCCTGGTAGTTGGCGCTGCTTCGGGAGTGGAACTCGTTGCGATTGCGTCTGCGCTGCTCGGCAGGAAGGCACCAATGACAGCTCGCATCGTCGTCTGAAAGAGGGGATTGAGCTTCGGCGAAACGCGCATCGCCGCAAGGGTTGCGGCATCAATGCCGGTGTCGGTGACCTCAGACCACAACACCTGCGGTTGAATCTGGCGCGTTGCCTGCGATGCAGCTTCGCTTTCGATTGCAGTTGAACGAAAGCCAACGACCAGGAATCCAGCGACGCAGCTCAGAATTGCTCGTAGCGCGTCTCTCGCTTGTGCGCCGTGAACACCGGCAGCGTTGAGTTCTTGTGCCATCGCGATTTCCATGGGGAGCCCAAGCAGCGAGGTCGCTCCGCTCTGATGCGCGAGCGCCGTGATGTTGCGGTGGTTCAGCGCGTTGCTCCAAATCTTGGTTGCAACACAGAGGATTCGTTCGAGCGGAGTATCGCCAGTGATGGCTGTGGTGGATTGCAGATCGGAGAGTCGCTTGATGACTGCCAGGACAAGCTCATCGCGGCCGCCGACATGCCAGTAGATCGTCGTGGTTGCGACATTGAGATC
>DORQ01000209.1:6709-18843 GCA_003514205.1 Acidimicrobiaceae bacterium | reverse complement strand
GCCTGTGGCGAGGACGAGGCACCCAAAGTAGCGGTTTCAGCTGACGAGGCTCCTTCAGTGAGTGAAGGCCTTGACCTATTGAATGCTGGTAAGAGCGATGAAGCGCTTGGAGTGTTTGAGAAGATCATTGCTGCGAAAGATGACGACGGCAGTGGACTTGCCTATTACAACGCTGGTGTAATCCTCCAGGGCAAAGGTGATCTGGAGAAGGCCGAGAGCTACTACCGCCAGGCCATAGCTCTTGAGCCGACACTTAATGAGGCCTATTACAACCTCGGAGTCGTTCTTCGAACAAAGGGTGATGCGGAGGCAGCGCTTGCACAGTTCGCAACAGTGATGACCGTTGCAGGGATGCCGGTGGATCTCCGGGTCTCAGCGTTGACGAACACTGCAGAGCTCAAGGCTGCAAAGGGTGACACGAAGGGCGCTCAGGCAGCCTATGACGAGGCGGTCTCGCTATCCCCTGCCGTGTCAGTTCCCCCTGAGTATGCGTGACGATTGAGTTCACACTGAATTCGGTTCTCGTTTCGACGGAACTGTTGAGCGCGTCGCTCCTAGATGTGCTTCGCGACGAGCAACGGATTGAGTCGCTCAAGGCAGGATGCGCGCCGCAGGGCCAATGTGGGTGCTGCACGGTGATCATCGACGGCGAGGCACGAGTGAGTTGCGTGACTCCTGTACGACGCTTAGCCGGCAAAGCGGTTACGACCATCGAAGGGCTCCCCTTGGAAGTCCAGGCTCTGTGGGCTGAGGCTTTCCTCGGGGCGGGCGCCAGCCAGTGCGGGTTCTGCACTCCGGGAATCATTGCACGACTTGAGGTTCTTCGATCCGCAGGCGAACTTGTGCCCGAACGAGTGAATGCCGCCTTGTCGGCTCACCTTTGTAGGTGTACCGGCTGGCAGACGATCGTTGAGGCCTCCCAATTGGTCTGCGATGGCACCGTGTGCGCCGACTCAGGCAGGGACTTCCAGGCAGCGTCTCGACGGGCGACCATTGAAGGCGGATCGACGCAGAAGGTGGGCCCCGAATGGGTCTTGGGCTCTGGATCCTTCTCAGATGATGGGTGCCCCGCAGGAGCCCGAATTGCGCTTCGGGCAGATTCCGGGGAGTGGCATGTTGGTGAGACCATGGTCGAGGTCCGCCAGGCCGCCCACAAGGTGCAGGGACGCAAGACGACTGTTCTCGCGGAACCCCCCCTCGAACTCCCTGGAGGCACCTGGGATCGTGTTCTGAGAACAAGTTGGGTCGAACCCGCATACCTCGACACGGATAGCTCTTGGTGCCTTCCAGGTGGCGATCCATCTGATCCGTCCGGCAACGGTGGGGCGTTTGGGTCCAAGCAAGAGTCCATAGTGACCACAGCCGCTAGCGATCTCGCTCAGCAGTACCAGCAACCCATTCGGGTTCGCCTTTCTCGAGAGGACGTAGTCCGGCTGGGCCCGAAGCGTCCGCCGATCGCCGCCGGAATCAACGATGACGGAACCGGGGTGATCCGAGTGGTGGACACTCCCGGGATCGCAGATGCAATTTCGTCAGTCGCGCCCCAATTGAAGGTGGAACTTGTTCACGTCGACGGCCCGCCAACCTCAGCGCGTATCAGGGCAGCTGGTTGGGCGGAGGCAGCGGTTCTCATGGCTGCTACTCGCGACCGAGATTCGCGGGTAACAGAGGTGACCGCGCCGAACGGCTCACAGGCAACTGCAGAGGTCAGTGATGAGTCCATTGCGGTGACTGTCCGCTGTGGGGAGGTGCTCGACGAGGTCGTGCTTCGCAGCTACTGCATTGGTGCCGCCCATATGGCCTATGGGTGGGTGACGAATGAGGGTTTGGCGGTGGACTCCACGGGTGAGATCCTGAATCTGACGATTCGGTCCTTCGGTGTCGTTCGCCCAGGCGTGATGCCTCCCGTCAAGGTCACGATCATTGACGACTCAGGTCCTGCGATTAATGGGAGCGATGCTGTGTTCGCTGCAGTCGCAGGTGCAGTGTGGAGGTCCCTTGACTATCCAACTAGTTGGCCCTGCGGCGCGCTTCCTTTCAGGGGTAGTGTGTCGGAATGAGCAAACCGGTTGGGCCGTACACGCCAATAGTTCGCGCTGGCGACTTCCTTTTCGTTTCGGGTCAGCTTGGCCTGCGTGACGGAACCATGGTTGAGGGTGGCGTGCTTGCCGAGGCTCGGCAAGCACTGGCCAATCTGCGTACTCTCGTGGAAAGTGAGGGTGCCACTCTGGACCACATTGTGAAGACAACGGTGTTCCTCGCCGACATGGCCGACTTTGCATCGGTCAACGAGGTATATGTGGAGGCGTTTGGCGACCATCGACCGGCCAGAAGCGCTATTGCCGTGGCGGGGCTCCCCCTCGGCGGCCGGTTCGAGATCGAAGCTTTGCTCCACTGCCCCGAGTAGGGCACACTATTGGGGTGATCGGCGCCATTGTTGTCATTATCGCCCTTGTAGTTGTGATCCCGGTTTCGGTGATCATGTCCGGTGGCGTTCTGGCAGGGGTTATTGCCCACTTTCTGCGAACTGAAGGCGAGCACGGGCACGAGGGTTCCGAGATCCTCGACCTTCACTCGTAGCTTCGAGCGAGACCCTCACTGAGGAGCCGCGTCTCTATCCCCACCGACTTGTACCGAATCGGTATCCCACCGATCGGACGGTCGAGATGAGTCCGGCATGTTCCTCGCCGAGCTTCGCTCGGAGGCGTCGCACGTGAACATCTACAGTCCGTGCTCCTCCGTAGTATTCGTACCCCCAAACCCTGCTCAGCAGGGCCTCTCGTGTGAATACTCGCCCTGGGTTCATCGCAAGGAACTTGAGTAGTTCGTACTCCATATATGTGAGGTCGAGCGGTTTGCCCTCAATGGACGCCTGGTAGGTCTCGATGTTGAGCGCGAGGTTCTCGTACAGCAGGATCTCTTGGTCAGCGGTGTGCCAGCCCTCCTTCGAGAGGAGGTGAATTAGTCGTGCTTCGAACTCAATCGGGTGAAAGGGTGCGACACAGAAGTCATCGAAAAGCTCGTGTCGCGAGGCGAGATCTGCTATTTGATTGCCCCTGACGAGCAAGAGAACGGGGGCTAGCCCTACGTCAGGCTTGCGGATGCCGCGGGCGAACAGAAAGGCGCCATCAGGGTCATTCGTCGCGTCGATGATGGCGCCGCTCCACGTGCGCTGCGATGCGACAGACTCATCACCAGTGCTGTGCCACTCGATTCCAGCGATCTCAAGTGGCTTAACGACCTCAGGACTAGTTGGGTCGGGCCAGCAAAGGATGGGCTCCATTCCCGCTACCAATTCCTAATGTATCGCTCGATTTCGAACTGGCTGACGTGTGCTTTGTAGTCCGCCCATTCGGCTCGTTTGTTGCGCAGAAACCACTCGAAGATGTGTTCACCGAGGGTCTCTTTCATCAGCTCGGAAGACTCCATTGCATCGAGCGCTTCTGCCAACGACGCGGGAAGCAGCCCAATCCCTCCCTGGAGTAGCTCCGTGTCGGTTGCTTCGGCAAGGTTCGCGCTCGTCTCGGGTTGGAGTTCGTACTTTCCTTCGACTCCCGCAAGTCCCGCAGCGAGCATTGCCGAAAAGGCAAGATACGGATTGCAGGCCGGATCAATGGCCCGATACTCGATTCGGGTTGCCACTGGCTCCTTGCCGCGCTTAGTCACGGGGACCCTAATGAGAGCCGACCGGTTGTTCCTGGCCCACGTGAGGTGGATAGGTGCTTCGAAACCAGAAACCAGGCGCTTGTAGGAGTTCACAAGCTGGTTGGTGCAGGCCGTGATTTCCGGCGCGTGGCGCAATAGGCCCGCAATGAACTGTCTGGCGGTTTCAGAAAGGTGAGCTTCGGCGTCTTCGTCAAAGAACGAGTTGGTTTCCTTAGCGAACAGTGACATGTGCGTGTGCATCCCCGAGCCCTGCACTCCCGCGAGGGGTTTGGGCATGAAGGTCGCGTGGACACCGTGTTGAAGTGCTACCTCGCGAACGATGAGGCGAAGTGACATGAGGTTGTCGGCCATGCTGAGTGCATCGCTATAGCGAAGATCGATCTCATGTTGGCTGGGAGCATCCTCGTGAAACGAGTACTCAACAGGGATTCCGGTTGCCTCCAGGCGCTGGATTGTCTCGCGACGAATATCGGAGCTGGCGTCAAAGGTTGTGAGATCGAAATACGAGGCCGAATCCAATGGACGCGGTGGGCCATCGAGGCTGTCGGCAGCGAAGTAGAAGAACTCGACCTCTGGGGCGCACATGAGGGTAAAGCCCGCCGCCCGAGCCTTGTTGAGGTTGCGCTTCAGCACTTGTCGTGGATCCCCCTCGAATGGGGTGCCGTCCAGATTGATGAGATCGCAGAACATCGCCCCAGTGACCTCACCCCCTTCGCCCCAGTTCATGAGTTGAAAACTCGAGGCGTCTGGGACGGCGAGAACATCGCTTTCTTGCACTCGACTGAATCCGTCGATCGCTGAGCCGTCGAATTGCACACCTTCCTCAAATGCCGTCTCGAGCTCGACGGGGGAGATCGCAATCGACTTCATCTGTCCGAGGACATCACAGAACCACAGCCGAACGAGGCGAACTCGTCGCTCCTCAACTGTTCTCAGGACATACGACTGTTGGTGTTCCATCCAACCACTTTCGCTGATCTGCGGGGCTCCGCAACATTCCGTGAGCACTGTTCACACAGCGTTCACACTGCTTCCTACTGTGAAGTCAGCATTGAGTCAAAGCATTGGACGCACCCAGGAAGGACGATGCTGCGGCTAGAGCAGGTCTGGCCGCCGGGTAGGCTGGCGCGGTGAGTGCGGTCAGAATAGCCCTGTGTCAGCTGAATCCGACGGTTGGGTCGCTGGCCGCTAATGCTCAAGCCATTATCGACTCTCTTCACCGGGCTCAGCGGGAGGGCGCCGACATAGCGGTGTTCGGCGAGCTTGCCATTTGCGGGTACCCGCCCGAAGATCTTGTGCTGAAGCAGGGATTTCTGAAGGATTGCTGGGTCGAGATTGAACGGATTGCTGAGCAGAGCAGTAGCTGTGCAGCAGTTGTTGGGTTTCCAGAGATAACGCCAGACGGCTCGCGGTTCAACGCTGCGGCGATTTGTTGGGATGGCAGAGTCCAATCGATTTATCGAAAGCAGGAACTGCCGAACTATTCGGTCTTCGATGAGGCGCGCTGGTTTCGCCCAGGCGCGCGCGACCAACCGTTGGTTGAATTCAAGGGTGTTCGTTTCGGAGTTTCCATTTGTGAAGACATCTGGATCGACGATGGACCTGTGCTCCGCCAGGCGCAGGCAGGGGCGCAGATCCTCCTAAATATCAACGGTTCGCCATACCATCACAACAAATTGGCCCAGCGAGAGTTGATGCTCAGAGAACGAGCAGTTGGTGCAGAGCGCCCGCTGGTGTACGTGAACCAGGTCGGGGGCCAAGACGAGCTGATATTCGATGGCGGATCTTTCGCGGTTGGGGCTGAAGGGGAGCTTCTCGCCCGCATTGGTCACTTCGTCGAGGACTTTGAAATCGTTGACGTCGAGCCAGCCGGGGCCTCGCGACCGACTGATCGCATCGAGGCCCCCCTTGAACCGATGGAAGAGCTCTGGGAAGCGCTCGTGTTGGGCACGCGTGACTACGCGTTGAAGAACGGATTTTCCGAGGTGGTTCTCGGAATGTCAGGCGGAATCGACTCCTCGCTCGTTGCGGCGATCGCTGCAGATGCGCTCGGGGGGCACAACCTCCATGGTGTCCTGATGCCATCCCGATTCAGCAGTGAGGGAAGCGTGACAGATGCCGAGCGGATGCTGAGCATTCTTGGAGCTCATTCGCAAACCATCGCCATTGAACCCGCCCACCTTGCCTTTGAGCAGATGTTCGCACCTGCGTTTGAGGGCCGGTCCGCTGATCTTACCGAGGAGAACTTGCAGTCCAGAATCCGCGGGGTGACGTTGATGGCCCTGTCGAACAAGTTTGGCTGGTTGGTTCTCACCACGGGAAACAAGAGCGAAAGCGCCGTTGGGTACTCCACGTTGTATGGCGATACCGCTGGTGGGCTGGCAGTGATTAAGGACGTCTACAAAACACTGGTGTATGACCTGTGTCGTTGGCGCAATGATGAATCGGGTTACGAGATCATCCCGGAGTCGGTGCTCACGAAGCCGCCCTCAGCGGAACTTCGACCAGATCAGCGTGATGACCAGTCGTTGCCTCCCTATGAGGTCCTTGATCCCATACTGGCGGGCTATGTCGATGGTGACCTCACCGTTGCGGATCTTGTGGATTCGGGCCATGAGGAGCACGTCGTCAAGAGGATCTGTCGGCTGGTTGATCTCGCTGAATACAAACGCCGCCAGAATCCTCCCGGCCTGAGAGTCACTTCAAAGGCGTTTGGGCGGGACCGCCGTCTTCCAATCACGAACGGTTACCGATGAACCTGGTGCGCCTCAAGGCAGGGCCACCGATCGAGATCAGTGCCGCTGCGATTGGCAAATGTCACTGGCTGGAGATGCAGCTCTTCCACGCGGCAGGTGCACTGGTGACTGTGACGGAGCAGCCGGAATTGGCCGTCGTTTTGTCCGAGGTGTGCCAACACGCCGCCTGGCGAGCCAATGAACTTGCATTGAGAATCCCCCCTCAGGGGGCCCTCACGCTCATGGTGGTCTCCGTGCCCCCTCAGCACCCGCTGGTAGCGCCGACAGACATTGCGAGCGTGCGGTTGGCCTTGGAGCAGTTGCAGGGACGATACGAGTTGCTGAGAACGGAACTGGTTGGCCCCGCAGACAGAGCCGCTGCTCGCACGGTTCGTCAGTGCTCCGAGGACGTCACGGCTGATATTGCTGTACTCGTAGCTGCCGTTTCGTGAATTCATGACGAGCGGCGGTCATCGCTGGGACATCGCTAAAGGAAGCGGCGGTAACGGTCGAGACCTTCGGTGAAGATTCTGGGCAATTTGACCCACCAGAACGCCGCAAGGAGTGGTCGAAGGAACATTGAGTGTCAAGCGAAAGACTTCCCTGAGGATGCTTCACAGGGAGGTACTTGACGAGGTCCGTATCGTAGTAAGAGTTCTTCAATCTGTCTGATGGTGGCATCAGCGTTGGAATCGAAGATGAGAGAAAAGGTTGAAACGTGGCGAAAGAGCGTGTAGAGCGCGATGAGGAAGATCTTGTCCGTCTGTATCTCACAGACATCGGTCAATATCCCCTACTGACAAAGGACGATGAAGTCCGACTCGCGCAGCAAATAGAAGCGGGGACGGCGGCCAGCAAAGAAGTTGAGGAGGCTGGGCGTACCCTGACGCCTGCCCGAAAGCGAGAGCTTCGCCGCGCCGTGCGACTTGGGGAGGAAGCAGAGCGCACGTTCGTCCAGTCGAACCTTCGCCTGGTTGTTTCCATCGCCAAGAAGTACCAGGCCTCGGGCCTTCCGCTGCTCGACTTGATTCAGGAAGGCAACCTGGGCCTCATGCATGCCGTCGAGAAGTTCGACTGGCGCAAGGGCTTCAAGTTCTCAACCTACGCGACGTGGTGGATTCGACAGGCAATCACGAGAGGTATTGCCAACACTGGCAGGACCATCCGCTTGCCAGTTCACGCTGGCGACACGCTGGCACGACTCCAAAAGGCACGCGCCCGTCTCGAGCTGAAAATGGGTCGACCGGCAACGCTTTCGGAGCTCTCCGCTGAGGTTGAGATGCCCGAGGACAAAGTCACTGAGGCTCTCCGCTTTGCCGCCGAACCACTATCGCTGTCTGAGCCACTTCGCGAGGACGGCGATGCCGAACTTGGCGACGTGGTTGAGGATCGTTCAGCTGAGTCGCCCTTCGAGGTTGCGGCTACTGCACTTCTCCCCGAGGAGATTTCACGTTTGCTGTCTCCCCTCGATGATCGGGAGCGGGAGATCCTGAAGCTTCGTTTCGGCCTTGATCGAGGCGAGCCACGGACCCTCGAAGAAGTTGGCGAGCATTTCAGCCTTACACGTGAGCGGATCCGCCAGATTGAGGCACGGGCGATGTCCAAACTCCGGCATCCGTCAAGCGACACGGGTGCCCGCGATTTACTTGCGGTCTAGCGTCGCATCACCAGCACTCTGCGTCGATCAGTGAGAAGTTGATCAAGGGCCTTGGGGGATACCCCCGAGGCCCTTGATCGCGTCATGAGCGGTAGGTAGGTTCGGGGTCCAACGCGACGACCGTCGACGCCTTGAACTCGCGAGCTTCTTCGCCATTTCGATGATTCCTGGTTCCCTCAGGATCTGGAGGTGTTGTGATCGCGTTGTGGGGTGCGAAGCCCGGCGAGGGCTGCACGACGACGGCGATTGGGGTTTCGTCGGCGTATGCGCGACGTAATCCTTCGTTCGGAACGTTGCTCGTTGATCTTGGCGGGGATCTTCCTGCGGCGCTTGGAAGTGGTTCACGCGATGGTTGCACCGAGTGGCTGGCATCAACGGGTTCTCCACTCGAGGCCTTGCGAAACCTGGAGCTCCCAACTGCGCTGAATGGGCTCCGGCTGCTTCCAATGGGCCAAGAGACTGAGTGGCCCGATACTCGCCAACAGACTCTCCTGCAGTATCTCCTTGCTCTCGATCGAAACGTGGTCGTCGATGTCGGCGGGTTGGACCCCACACGAGCAGACTCGATTTCGAAGATTCGTCAGTTGTTCGCCGCTCAGTCAGGATCAATCCTGGTAACGCGCGCATGCTTCCTTGCTCTCAGCCGACTTCAGGCCGTCGGTCTGGTACCGCAACGAGCCGTTCTGATGAGAGAGGAGGGTCGAGCACTCACTGCTAGCGATGTTGGGCGGATCGTCGATTGCCCTATCGTCGGCGAGATTGATGTCGAACCCCGCATCCGACGGGCTCTCGATGCCGGCCTCCTCCTCACCAGAGCACCAATGCTGTTTCGTCGGCAATGTGCAGCGCTGCTGTCGTGACTGGGCAGCGAAAGCTCGACGAGTCTGAACTGGTCGCGATACGGGAAGAGTTCTATGAGCACCCCGGACCTGCAGTCCCCGCTGAGCTCGTAGATGAGCTCCTCTCAAGACGGCTGCCACTACTCAGTGGTGAGGACCGGCGGGAGGTTCTCCAACAACTCTTGGACGACCTGGAAGGGCTTGGCGGAGTCAGTGAATTGCTTCGTGATCCAACAGTGACCGATGTGTTGATCAACGGACCTGGAGTGGTGTGGATTGAACGCAACGGGGAGTTGCAACAAAGCCATGTGTGGTTGGGGGAGCAAGAGGTCAAGGCGCTGATTGAACGCAGCGTTGGTGCCTCGGGCCGACGGGTAGATCGAGCACAACCCATCGCGGATGCTTGGTGGATCGACGGATCTCGAGTCTGTGTGGTTCTCGGTCCGATCGCGCGTCATGGACCTTGTGTGAGCATTCGAAAACTCGCAGCTTCTTCGTTGCCGCTTTCGGCATTCTGCGAGCCTCAGACCTGTGTTCTGCTCAAACAGTTAGTCGAGCAACGCAAGAACCTTCTCGTGTTTGGATCGACGGGGTCAGGGAAGACGACGCTGCTCAATGCGCTCCTTCAATGCTGTCCTGCCTCTGAGCGAATTGTCACCATTGAAGATACCGCTGAGCTGCGCCTGCCCGGAAGACACTGGGTAGCGCTGGATGCTCGAGAGGACAACAGCGAGGGAATTGGCGCCATCGATCTCAGCGACCTTGTGCGAACTTCTCTTCGCATGCGGCCAGACCGGCTGGTCATCGGAGAAGTGCGCGGGGCGGAATGTCTGGATCTTCTATGGGCACTCTCAACCGGACATTCGGGCTCAATGTCCTCCTGTCATGCGTCCGACGTTCGGGGCGCCCTTGCCCGACTCGAGACCTACACGCTCCTGGCGAACTCCGGGTTGCCCCTCAGTGCTATTCGCCGACAGATTGTGGCGGCAATAGATGTATTCGTGGGCGTCGAGCGAGGCTGGCGTGGAGCGCGGCGAGTCTCGTCCATTACTCGGGTTGGGTTGTCGACTGATGGTGAGTACCTCCTCTCGTCGTGGAGCCCGAACGTCGTACCTGTGCCGTTGGATGACCAGCCGTCGGTTGCGGAAGTCTGAGATGTCGCGGATGCTCGAGAGCTTCCTCGAAGCCAGTCTGAAGGCGGTGGTCGCAATCGCGTTGTCCCAGCTTGGGATCGGCCTGGTTCTTGCTCGGCACGGCAGGGAGCGTGGACGTCTGGTTGGTGGGGGAGACAACACGAATTCTGCTCTGCCCGTCCCCCGCAGAAACCACCCGTGGTCTCTGCTAATCAACCTCCGGCGAAGCATTGGGGCCGAACTCCAGGATCTGCTGGAGTTGGCGCGTTTCGCAGAGACGATTGGAGCAGGCCTCGACGTGGGCCAATCGATCTCCTTTGCCTGGGCGATGGCCACATCTCGTGCCACCGGACGGACCAAGAGCCACTGCGAGGAAACCACCCGATTGCTGGACCGAGGTGTCAGCTTTGCTGGTTCGGTCCAGCGGTGGGGCGATCAACTGGGGGGAGAAGCACGACTCATTGCCCATTTGGTGATAGCGATTGATGACGGCGGAGGGACAGGGTCCACTGCCTTCGGAATGGTCGCCAAACGCCTTCGAGACAAAGCTGAACTCTCAACGGAAGTAGCCACGCTTACGACCCAAGCCAAAGCCACTGCTTGGGCACTTGTTCTTCTGGGTCCGCTGAGTGCAACGGTGCTGTGTGTCTTGATTCCTCGAGCCGGGGAGTTCCTCGTTGGATCACGGGTCGGAATCGCGACGCTTGGAACCGCTTCTGTACTGAACCTTGCTGGGTTTCGTTGGGTGAGTCGGCTCGTCGAAGGGGTGCTGCGGTGAGCCGCGACCGAACCGTCGATCGTGGAGGCTGCGCGGACCTTGTGCTGGTGATGAATGTCTACTTCGCCTCTGGGTGCGGTCTGCATGAAGCGATCCGCCGCGCAGCGGAGTACTCGGTCACGCCTGCAAGTGAGGAGCTCCTCCGCTGCCTAGGACCCCGAGAGGCCAGTCGTCCACTGGAGGAGGCGTTGAGCCACTGGGCGGGCACCGTTGGAGATCTCGCAGCTCACATTGAGTCGACCCTGCGGCTCGGTGACTCATACGGAGTCTCGGTTGGGACGATCTTGCACCAACTCGCCGAAGACTCGCGACTGGAAATCCGAGCAGTCCGGCGGCAACGTGCCGGTCGGTTGCCCATTTCGTCGCTGCTACCAGTCGTGTGCTGCTTTCTCCCTGGGTTTCTGCTGCTCACCCTGGTGCCGGTGCTCATTGGAGTTGTTCAAGGACTCACGCTGTGAACAGCACCTCCCGCCGCTCATGCGGTTTTCGACCCAGCGTCGACCTCGAAACACAGCCATTGGAGTTCACCATGCTTGCTATCCCTCCCACTCACCACAGCCAGGCCATTGAAACACCTGCTCAAACACATCCCGTTCAGAGAAGTTCAGATCGGCATTCGGTGACGCAAAACGCTCTCGCCAGGGGTGCCTGCGTGAGGCGCCGGAGTGCACGGGGAGAGAACGGTCAAGGAACGGTTGAATATGCTCTGATCCTTGTGGCGGTAGCGGCCCTAGCGGCGGCGGTGGTGGCGTACCTCTCAGGGCCGGGCGGCGGGCTCATTACGGAGCTCTTCGGCGCGGCCTTTGCCAAACTTCGCACCGTTGCTGGAAGCCTGCTGTGGCTCTGGTAGGAAGCGACGGTGGTCAGGCAACCATCGAAACGGTGTTGATCCTGCCGGTGATCATCCTCCTTGCGTTGTCGATGCTGCAGTTGGGCCTCTTCGGACGAGACGTGCTGCTCGTTGAGTCAGCGCTTCGCACGGCCGCTCGCACCGCGGCAATTGCTGGTTCCCAGTCTGAGGCCGAGCAGGCGGCGAGATTGGCAGCGCCAGGACTGGGAACAGCACTGCGGATTTCAGTTAGCCAGACTGGGGGCCAACCAAATGGGTGTATCCGTTCGGTGTCGGTTGCCTTCGTGAGCCGGGCCCGAATACCGCTCATAGGGGGGATTCTGGGTGATCTCAAGATTCATCGGACAGCGAGTGCGCCGTGCGAACCTCATGGCTGAAGGGAGAGTGGATTCAGCTCAACACGTCGCACATCGCTGGGCGCTAGCTGAAAGGCGTGCCACATGCCTTGGCATCTCGAGGTGAGCTCAGGGCAGGGC
>DORQ01000209.1:0-6520 GCA_003514205.1 Acidimicrobiaceae bacterium | reverse complement strand
CAAACGCCCAAACGCGTGGAAGTCGAAGAAATACCTTCTACGCTCAAGGCATGCTCTTTGATGCCCGCGCGACCTCAGTGGGGGAATGGACAGTGCTGCGCGTCCTCGGCGAGCTGGACTTGGCATCGGCCCCAGAGTTTCGGTCCGCCTTGAAGCGTTGCAGTCAAACCGCTCGGAATCTGGCAGTCGACCTGCGGAGTTGTGATTTCGTAGATTCTGTTGGCCTCGGATTGATTCTTGGCGCATCGAGAAGATGTAGCCACGGTGGAGGTAGTTTCGCCGTCTTGGTGGAACAGGGTTCAGTTTCTCGTTTGCTGAATCAGTGCAGGGTGGACGAGTTGATTCCATGCGTGGCAAGTCTGGAAGTATTGGCCCTCCAGTGACACTGCCATTCGTTTCGGAGATATCGGTACCCGCTGAGAGCCGCTATGTCGGGATAGCCCGGAATTTCGTCGTTGAAGTGGCGCATCAGTCCGGGTGGGTGACAGAAACTCAACTCGACGACCTTCGTCTTGTGGCCTCGGAAATGGTCACTAACGCAATCCGGGCGCAGCAATTGAGCCAGACCACAGCGCACATCTTCGTTCGTTGTTCCGTGACCGATTCCGAAGTTGAGTTGCAGGTTGCAGACGCGGCTGGCGGGCTCGACACTCGCGAGCTCGAAAACCTTGCGGTGATTGATCCAACACAGGAGGGTGGGTTCGGGCTCCACCTCATTTCGCGCCTGTCGGACGAGGCGCACTTCGAACGTGTGGGATCGGGAACCTCCGTTCGGACAGTCATGTTTCGAAATGGAATCAGCGAGCGCTGATGGATTTCTCGAAGTCACGAGCCATGCAGGAAAAGGCGCACGAGTTGATCCCTGGGGGCGCCCATACCTATGCGCGCGGGTCGGACCAATACCCCGAGCTCTCACCGGGGTTCATGCTCAGAGGTAGCGGGTGCAGATCGGTAGACCTGGATGGAAACGAGTTCGTGGAATACGGCATGGGCCTGCGAGCAGTTACCTTGGGTCACGCGTTCCCTTCTGTCACTGAAGCAGTGTGCGCAGTTGTGCAATCAGGAACTTCCTTTGTGCGGCCTCATGTCGATGAGGTTGAGACAGCGGAAACCCTGCTGAGCTTTCTTGGCAAGGGTCCCGACTACCAGGTGAAGTTCGCGAAGAACGGCTCTGATGTGACAACAGCAGCCATCAAGTTGGCCCGCGCTCATACCGGTAGAGATCTCATCGGGATTTGCGGGGATCACCCGTTCTTTTCCTCCGATGACTGGTTCATTAGTACAACTCCGTTGTCTGCTGGCATTCCTGATTCGACTCGGGCGCTCGCTGTGGAATTTCCGTTCAACGATCTAGGAGCGTTCGACCGAATCTTGGAACGCCATGGTCAGGAGCTTGCGGCGATCATCTTGGAGTTAGAAGCCGATACTCCAGCGGAACCCGGGTTTCTTGAGGGGATTGCTGAACGTTGTCGGCGGTTCGGAATCGTGTTCATCGCGGATGAGATCATCAATGCGTTTCGCCTAGCCAATGGTGGTGCTCAGGAGCTGTACAGCATTCAACCTCATCTATCGACCTTTGCGAAAGGACTGGGAAATGGAGTGCCAATCTCGGCATTGGTTGGTCGACGAGAGCTGATGGAATTGGGTGGTCTGAGAACCGATCGCGACAGGGTGTTCTTGTTGTCGAGTACCTATGGTGGCGATCGGATCGGGCTCGCCGCTGCGCGGGCAGTGCTGAAGACCTACAGCACCGAGCCGGTCATCGAGCATTTGTGGAGCTACGGGCAACGCTTACGTGATGGGTTTGTGGATATGGTCTCTGCTGCCGGCCTTGGCGAGTTTGTTGGATTGGCGGGGAGGCCGAGCAATCTGTTGTTTTGGACCAAAGACCGTACCGGTGAACGATCCCAACCGTATCGAACCCTGTTCATGCAGGAACTCATCGCTCGGGGTGTGTTGGGTCCCTCTTTTGTAGATAGCTATGCGCACGATGATTCAGCATTGGATCAGACACTGGAGGCGGTTCGAGGTGCCCTTGGGGTGTATTCCCAAGCGATTGACGCTGGCACTACCGACGGTTTGTTGGTCGGGCCGCCGACGAAACCAGCATTTCGGCGTCGCGTGTAACGCGGAGCGCTGTGTGCCGCGTCCTCAACACCTCCCTCGAGGTGGCGGTGTTAACACATGACCGTGATGGGTGTCGGCGTGATGACCGAATGAGCTACTGGCTATACCGACCGAGTTCGGACTTAGCTACCTGCCGACGATGTACTTCGTCGGGTCCATCAGCGAAGCGAAGGGTGCGAAGTCCGGCGTACATCTGCGCAAGAGGAAAGTCGTCGCTGACCCCGCCGCCGCCGTGGGCTTGAATCGATCGATCGACAACCCGAAGCGCCATGTTGGGCACGATGACCTTGATCGATGAGATCTCAACGGCAGCTCCACGGTTGCCCACAGTGTCCATCAGCCAGGCGGCCTTGTAGGTCAGCAGACGCGCTTGCTCGATCTCCATCCGTGAATCTGCAATCCACTCTCGAATAACTCCTTGTTCCGAAAGCGGCCGACCAAAGGCAACGCGAGACGTGACTCGTCGACACATCAATTCAAGAGCACGTTCCGCTATTCCAATACAGCGCATGCAATGGTGAATTCGGCCTGGGCCAAGTCGGGCCTGAGCGATACCGAAGCCCATGCCTTCACCGCCGATGATGTTGGTGAGAGGAACCCGGACGTCATCAAATCGGAGTTCAACATGGCCCTCGCGGTCTTGATAGCCAAAGACCGGGAGGTCCCTCACGACGGTCAGGCCAGGTGTATCCCGAGGCACCAGGATCATTGATTGCTGGAGGTGACGAGAGGCCTGCGGGTCGGTCTTGCCCATCACGATGAAGATCTTGCAGCGCTCAGAGGCTGCGCCCGAGATCCACCATTTCCGGCCGTTGAGGACGTAGGAATCGCCATCGCGAACAATCGACAACTGGATGTTGGTCGCGTCTGATGAGGCGACATCGGGTTCGGTCATCGCGAAGGCGGAACGAATTGTGCCCTCAAGAAGTGGCTGGAGCCATTCCTCTTTCTGCTCATCGGTGCCGAACATGGTGAGCACCTCCATGTTGCCAGTATCTGGCGCAGCACAGTTCAGCGCTTCTGGAGCGAGCTGAATTGACCTGCCGGTGATTTCAGCGAGGGGCGCGTAGTCGAGATTCGATAGGCCGTCAGTCCATTGAGTCTTGTGTGGAAGGAAGAGGTTCCACAGGCCCCGTTCGCGTGCCTCAGCCTTCAACTCTTCAATAATGGAAGGGTGGCCGTGAGGATCACCGAGTGCAACCATTTGATCGCGGTACACCGGCTCAGCTGGGTACACCGCCTCGTCCATAAAAGCTTCCAGCTTCCCCACTAGTTCGTTGGATCGAGTGCTGAGCTCAAAATTCACGTGCGCCCCTTTGGTGGGTGGTAATCAACTGCGAGACGGCCAGATTCCGCCGCTTTGGATCACTCTAGGCCACGACTCTCCGCTGTCCCGCTGCGGTCGATGTTTGACAGTGGGTGACCTAGCGATCTTTAGTGTCCCCATGGGCAGTCCCCTCGTTATCGTTGAATCTCCAGCCAAAGCGCGAACGATCGCGAGGTTTTTGGGCGACAAGTACGTTGTCGAATCCTCGGTCGGTCATGTTCGCGACCTTCCCGCCAAAGCCGCGGAGATACCGCCCGCCTATAAGGGTGAGAAATGGGCAAGTCTCGGTGTGGACACGGAGAACCACTTCAAGCCGCTGTATGTGGTGTCGCCGAGGAAGAAGGATCAGGTCAAGCACCTGAAGACGCTGTTGAAAGACGCCGATGCGCTCTATCTGGCAACTGATGAGGATCGCGAAGGGGAAGCGATCGCCTGGCACTTGCTTGAAGTCTTGAACCCGAAGGTGCCAGTGCACCGCATGGTTTTTCACGAGATCACTCCTGCGGCAATCGAGCATGCGCTTCAGAACCCGCGTGAGCTGGATCGTCGACTGGTCGATGCTCAAGAAGCCCGACGGATCTTCGACCGACTCTACGGCTATGAGGTCAGCCCGGTGCTGTGGAAGAAGGTCATGCGCGGCCTCTCAGCGGGTCGTGTGCAATCGGTA
Organism: Acidimicrobiaceae bacterium; assembly: GCA_003514205.1. Lineage (GTDB taxonomy): Bacteria > Actinomycetota > Acidimicrobiia > Acidimicrobiales > Microtrichaceae > UBA11034. Next base: position 2,399 of record DORQ01000209.1, on the reverse strand, counting down.
GCGACTCGAATCGTGGTGGAGCGTGAGAGGGAACGAATGAGGTTCGTTTCTGCCTCCTACTGGGACCTCGGTGCGAAGTTCTCTCTCTCGGACCCAGCGAAGGATTCGACGCCGTTCGCGGGTGCGCTGCACTCAATTGACGGGGTTCGAATCGCATCTGGTCGGGACTTTGATGAATCCGGACGACTCACCAGGCCTGAGGTTCGCGTTCTTGATGAGCAGGGTGCGGAATCGCTGCGTTCAGCGCTTGCGACTCGCTCAGCAACTGTGGATTCCGTGGAAGCCAAGCCGTACTCCCGCAAGCCCTACCCCCCGTTCATGACCTCAACGCTTCAACAAGAGGCGGGGCGGAAACTTCGATTCAGTTCGAGTCAGACCATGTCGATTGCGCAGCGCCTCTATGAAAATGGCCACATCACGTACATGCGTACCGACTCGACAACTCTCTCCGAGACGGCGCTCACTGCCGCTCGGCGCCAAATTGGGGACAAGTACGGGCCCGAGTACCTTCCAGAGGCACCACGGCTCTATGCAAAGAAGGTTAAGAACGCTCAGGAGGCCCATGAGGCAATTCGTCCGGCGGGTGACGAGTTCAAGACCCCCGAGGAACTACGTAGTCTGCTCAACAGCCAGGAGTTCCGACTCTATGAACTGATTTGGCAGCGCACCGTGGCATCTCAAATGACAGACGCGCGTGGCGAGAGCGTGGCTGTCCGGCTTGGGATTTCGACGGCAGATGGCTCGAGGGCTGTGTTCTCAGCGAGCGGCAAGACGGTTGTCTTCCCTGGCTTCTTGCGTGCCTATGTGGAGGGCGCTGATGATCCTGACGCCGAGTTGGAGGACCAGGAGAGAATTCTGCCGCTCATGGCGCCTGGCGACGGGGCGACCGCCCTCGAACTCACGTCAAAGGGCCATGACACGCAGCCGCCAGCTCGCTACAGCGAGGCGGGACTGATTAAGAGGCTTGAAGAACTCGGGGTTGGTCGACCGTCGACCTATGCGGCGACCATCTCGACCATTTTGGATCGGGGCTATGTGAAGAAGAAGGGTTCCGCGTTGGTTCCCTCGTTCACTGCTTTCGCCGTGGTGACGTTGCTCGAACGCCACTTCGCCGATCTCGTGGATTTCGCGATGACGGCCAGGATGGAAGACGATTTGGACCACATTGCTCGAGGCGAGGCAGATGCCGAACCTTGGCTCTCGAAGTTCTATTTCGGGATTTCAGAAGGCGCCGATGCGCGACCCGGGTTGAAGGCGCTGGTGTCCGATATCGGCGACATTGATGCTCGCGACGTGAATTCGATTGTGCTCGGCGCTGATGATGATGGGGTCCCAATCGTGGCCCGCGTGGGACGTTATGGCGCCTACCTCCAACGAGGTGAAGAGACTGCGAACATCCCCGACGACGCATCGCCTGACGAGCTCACTGTCGAGCGGTGCCTGGTGCTGTTGGCCACTCCAAAGGAACGCGAACTCGGAGTGCACCCAACAGAGAATCTGCCGATCTTCGTGAAGAACGGCAGATTCGGCCCCTATGTCCAACTTGGTGTGCACGACGACGAAACTGGCTTCAAGCCGAAGATGGCCTCGTTGTTTCAGACCATGACGATCGAGCGACTGCAGCTTGAAGATGCGCTTCAGCTGCTCAGCCTTCCCAGGGTGGTGGGCCTCGACCCCACCGATGGCGAGGAAATCACGGCGCAGAACGGGAAATTTGGGCCGTACATCAAGAAGGGAACTGACTCGCGGTCCATCGAGAGCGAGGAGCAGTTGCTCACGATCACCCTCGCGGACTGCCTTGCGGTGTTTGCTGAACCGAAACGCCGACGCGGTCAGCAGCCAAAGCCTCCGCTGAAGGAGATCGGGCCTGATCCTGATTCGGGCAAGTTGATCACGGTGAAGGATGGACGGTTTGGGCCATATGTCACCGACGGCGAAACGCATGCCTCGCTTCGCAAGGGCGACATCATTGAAGAAGTGACGATGGAGCGTGCCCTCGAATTGCTTGAGGACCGTCGAAACAAGGCTCCGGCGGCAAAGAAGGCGGCACCAAAGCGAGCAGCAGCTAAGAAGACCCCAGCCAAGAAGAAGGCTCCGGCGAAGAAGACTCCCGCGAAGAAGGCCGCAGCGAAGAAGGCCGCGTCGAAGAAGGCCATGGCAACCAAAGCCACAGCAAAGAAGGGGTCAACGGCGAAGCAGGCCGCCGAGTCGAAGGCGAGTGCGACTGCCGAATCGGCCACGCGGAATTCAGCGGAGTCCTCAGGTGCTGAACTGAAGAGCGATCCGAACTACTAGCACTCACCGGGCCAACCCGAAGCACAGGGAGGCGGTAGGCGACAGATGACCCACTCTGGCTCAGTTTCACCGACTGAGGTTTCGCCTCCGCCCACAGGCCTGGG
>DORQ01000004.1 GCA_003514205.1 Acidimicrobiaceae bacterium | reverse complement strand
GGGTGAGGGCTGCTGTTCACGTTTTGTGTTTGTTCAACCGCTCTGTGTGTTATTTGTATCCGGGTTTCGGGGGTTTTCCTATGGTCCGTTCGCACAGTTGAACCTGCCCAAAATGCCCAGAAGGGATTTGGGCAACCAGACTGCCCGTTCTACAATCTGACGACCCGTCAGAAACGGGAGCGGGCAGTCTCGGCTCGCGCAGCCTTTTGGGAGGACTTCGAAATGGGTTTGCTTGATGGCAAGGTCGCACTCGTCACTGGCGCTGGTCATGGCATCGGCCGTGGGCATGCGCTCGAACTTGCCCGCCAGGGTGCGAAGGTTGTGGTGAATGACCTAGGCGTTTCTGTTTCCGGCGAGGGCGGGGGAAGAGATGCTGATCTCACAGTTGAGATCATCAAGGCTCGCGGCGGCGAGGCAGTTGGCAACTATGAGAACGTGTCTGATTTTGATGGCGCCGGACGCATGGTCCAACAAGCGATTGACGAGTTCGGCCAACTCGACATTCTCGTCAACAACGCCGGAATCGTTCGTGACTCAACCATCGTGAAGATGTCCGAGTCGGACTTCGATGCCGTAATGAATGTGCATGTCAAAGGCACGTGGGCGCCATGCAAACACGCGGCTGTCCATTGGAACGATCGCTACAAAGCAACGGGCGAACCTGTCGGTGGACGCATCATCAACACGACCTCGGGTGCCGGACTCACGGGTAACTTCGGCCAGACAAACTACGCATCGGCGAAGGCCGCCATTGCCTCAATGACTCAAACCCTCAGCCTCGAGCTCTACCGGATGGGTGTCACCGTCAACTGTGTTGGCCCAGCAGCAGCTACTCGCATCACGGGAACTATGCCGGGAGCGCCGGCGGTGATCGAAGCGGATGACGTCCCAGAAGGCGAATGGAACCGCATGGACCCATCAGTCTCATCGCCACTGGTGGCGTGGCTCGCAAGCAGTGAAGCGGACCACGTGACGGGCCAGATCATTCGCGCAGTTGCTGAGAACATCATCTGGATGAAGCCGTGGTCTGATGGCCCGACGCTCAACAACGGCGGCAAGCGCTGGGATGCAACCAAGCTTGGAACCCAATTAGCCACCGACATCTTCGGTACCCGAGCACCAGGGTTGCGGTACTAGCGACTGAGTCCGCGATACTGGGCGCGTGACTGGAACAACTACTGCTGGAGACGCCGTCGCGCATCTCCTTCGACGGCTCGGCGTGGTGCGCACATTCGGAATTCAGCTGGGCGAGCTTGCAGTTGTGCCATGCGAGGATCCTGACGTGGCCGTGCTACTTGCGGATTGCGAAGGTCGGCTCAACGGCGCCTTCGGTGCGGCCATGCTGGACGAGGCGATTTTGCATATCTCCTCACAACCTGGCGGAACCGCGAACCCACTCCTAGTGGAATCAATCAGCGAACTGGCGCCGCACTGCGCCGCGCTTGGCTACGAGACCGTTCCATCAACTGCTGCCTTCTTTCTGGACTTCGATCTCGACGCGCCGCTTACCGAGGCCGACCAGCTCGCGATGCGCGAGCCGCCACCAGTTCCCGAAGTGATAGCTCGGCTCGATGAGTCATTCGCCGATTTGAACGTGGTCGTCATCGTCGGATCTGGCGTGGTGCGTTCCGAGGCCCAGGATGTGCTCGCGAAGTTCTGTGCCCAGTCGGGCCACGGCGTGTTCAATACCTGGGGAGCGAAAGGAATCTTTCGGTGGGACGATCCCCGTCATCTCGGCACAATCGGCCTTCAATCTCAGGACTTTGCGTTGGCCGGAGCACACGAGGCGGACCTGGTAATCACCAGCGGTGTTGACCGATTCGAGGCCTCGCCAGACCTGATTGGGTCCTACGTCATCCACGATTCTCCTCCGGACCATCTCGCAGCTATGGTCGCCACGTGGAGCCCTCGGGAGTCGGGTCAACATCCACTGGAGCGCGGCTTCTACGACATAGTGGCGGGCCTGCTGCGCCCGTTGTATGAGATGTCAAGTGGGCCAGTGAATCCAGCACGAGCAGCGTTGCAGCTTTCGGGGGCGAGCCCACATGGGGGAGTCGTGTGCTGTGATGCAGGCCGTGCGGGATTTTGGGTGGCCCGTGCGTATCCGACCGGAATAGTCGATTCCGTGCTCGTTCCGGCGCGTCGCGAACCTGGCACCGCGGTCGCTGGCGCCCTGGTAGCAACACTCCAGGGCAGACCGGCGCTCGCAGTGCTCGACGAAGACCTCGATGAGCGAGGGATTGAGATGACCCAGCGTGTGATCGAGACTGCTCGATCGCTGGGTGCCAATCTGTCGATCCAGAGTTGGGGAGAGGGAGTGACGACCCCGGACGAACACGTCGAAATGTGCACCCATGCTTTCGCTGGCGGACCCGAGCAATGGCACCACGTCGGTCTGGACCATTCCGCGTTTGAGTCGTTGGTTGATCTGGCCGGGCCAGTGGTGGCCTGGGGTGGGATCGAGGTCGAATCGGAATCGCGTGATCCGGGCTTGTTCGACTCTGAGTTGTTTGATTCTGGATCCCTCGATCGGGGGTTGTTCGACTCAGAGTTGTTCGATTAGTAGAACGCGTTCCAGATTTCGTGCGAAACTAGACCCTAGGAGGATGGATCGCTTGACACTCACAGAATCGCAGTCAGCTCGCTTCGAACGAATGCTCGCAGTCGCCTCCCGGCTTGCATCGGAGAGCGGGTACGACGGCGTGCAGATGCGAACCGTCGCCGCCGAGGCAGACGTGGCATTGGGCACGCTGTACCGATACTTCCCCTCCAAAGAACACCTGTTGGTGTCGGCGCTGCTGCGTCAGATCTCTGACTTGTCGGATCGGCTAGCAGTGTCGCCACCGCGTGGGGCGGAGCCACTAGAGCGGCTGAACGATGTCCTTCGCCGGGCCAACCGTGCGCTGCAACGTCAGCACCAATTCACCGTGGCTGTGATGCGTTCGCTGGTGTCTGGCGACGAAACCGTCGCTCCCGTGGTTCGAGAGGTCCGTGAGTTGATGGCCTCGATTATCTTGTCGGCACTTGGAAGCGATCAGCCAACTGATCGAGACCTTCTCGTCACCCAGATTCTGCAGGAGGTCTGGATGGCCTCGCTGGTTGCGTGGATCAGTGGAGTTGAGTCCGCATCCTCGGTGACTCGCAAACTTGAGAACGCTGCGGAGTTACTCCTCAGCGATGGCTCTCGAGCACATGACCTAACGTCCACCGTTTCGCATGGAGGCCAACGATGACCGTGAACAGAATCCTCGGACGCTCCTCAGCAGAGGAACCAGGAGTTGTTTCCGAAGGAGTATCCGGGCTTGAGCTTCCCCTCGGGAGAAGGCTGAAGCTCCAAGGGCGCGGCACAACGTTCTACCGAGCAGTGGCTGGACCCTCCCCCGATGCGCCGACAGTGGTGCTCCTACATGGTTGGGTCGCCTCGGGGGGGCTCAACTGGTACGGCGCGTTCGGTCCATTGTCGGAACACTTCAACATCATCGCGCCTGACCTTCGCGGCCACGGACGCGGAATCAAGAACAGAAAGCGGTTCCGTCTGACCGATTGTGCCGACGATGTCGCTGCACTGTGCCGTGAGCTCGAGATCGACCAGGCCATCTTCTGCGGATATTCGATGGGCGGGCCTGTGGGCCAGTTGATCTGGCATCGCCACCCTGAACTTGTGTCAGGACTCGTCTTCGCTGCCACTGCAGGTTCGTTCATCCCGGCCCTGCAACAACGCTTGATCTTTGCGGGTTCGATGGCGATGTTGGCAAGCACAACTCGAACCACACAGCTCGCGACTCGACTCCCTTCGGCGCTTCGGACCCGCCTGCCAGTGCCGTTGCGCGGCACAGCCCGTCCGAGTTCGATCCAGGTGTGGGCCGCGCAAGAGATGCAGCGGCACGACCCGCGAATGGTGCTCGAAGCGGGCACCTCGATCGGCACCTTCTCCTCGCGTCGCTGGATTGG
>DORQ01000307.1 GCA_003514205.1 Acidimicrobiaceae bacterium | reverse complement strand
CTGGGCCTGATTCAAACGCTGGACCTGATTCAAACACTGGGCCTGATTCACCTGTGTCAGCTGGTTCGCTCGACGTCGTGGCGGTAGCGGGAGTTGGCACCTCGGCTTCAACGATCGTCGACGGTGCCAATTCGGCCAATGAGCTCAGATCCTGCGTTTCGCTCGCCTCAGCGATTTCGAATGGCATCGAGGGATTGTGACGCGCCAGTGGTCCTTCACCGAGTGATGCAAGCGCTGCGAGCACATCTACAACCCGGCGCACAAACTCCTCGTTCCACCCGACCAACATCTCAATGCCGCCCGAAAGGCTCAGCGCAATAGTGTTCAATGGAAGCGGCGAATCCTCGACGAGGTCAATTGTCGCAATTGCCTGCAGCGGCACCCAACGTGGCTCACCTTCGCCACTTGATGTCTGACCAATGCCGAGACGATCGTTGGTGAGGATGAACAGCGTGTCGATGAGTTTCCCACCGTTTCGCTCACTCCGTCGCGCCCAACCAACGTCGACGCCATGGACCAGGGTCTCTGATCCAAAGTCTCCACCGAGCCCGGCGAGAGCAGTCTTTGCCCAGTCATTCCCTTGAGGAAACTGCTCCAGAAGAGCGCTTGTTAGATCGATCATTGCTTCTCCAGCGGATACCTTCGGCGGAATCTCTCTCTCTTAACGGACAAATCGCCGGCTTCTTGAGTCATTCGGCCCAGAATTTCCGCTGGCGATCCCGTTGTTTCAGGACGAGGGCCGCGACTGTTCTGCCACGAATCGGCCCAGAATCCCGCCCTATCGCACGGAGTTGCGCGCTGCTTCCCTGAGAACCTCGTATGGCGCAGCACAACCGGTCCAGCGCTCAAAAGCCGCTCCGGCCTGGCCGACCAGCATCTCAAGGCCATCCACGGTGTGAGCGCCGCAGGCCCGAGCCTCCTCAAGCCACGCAGTGCGCAGTGGGTGATACACAAGGTCCATCACCAGCTGGCCGGAGTTGAACACACTGGCTGGCGTCGGGAGCCCCTGATGAGCGCCTGTCATGCCGACTGACGTGGCGTTGATCAGCACCGAACAGGCACCGAGTTCCTCAGTGGTGACGAGGCGGGTGGCCTCAGAAGCCATCTCACAGGCTCGTAGACCGGCCTCAGGAGAACGATTCACGACGAGAATGTCGGCACAGCCGGCGGCCGCGACTGCCGCAATCACTGCCCTGGCTGCGCCGCCCGCTCCAACCACACCCACCGTCTGATCTCTCAACGGACCAACGCAGTGAGACTCCAGAGCCCACACAGCACCGGCACCATCGGTGTTATCGCCAACCACCTGGCCCTGGGGTGACCAGTACACGCAATTCACTGCTCCAAGGTGCGCTGCCACCGGAGTGCAGATGTCCACCGCGTTGGCCACCTCGGCCTTGAGTGGCATGGTCACCGACATCCCAGCAAGCCCAAGCGCACGAAATGCCGCTATAGCTTCGGCACCTCCACCTGCAGGGACGTGAGCACCAAGAAACACCCAGTCGAGATCGCAAGCCTCAAAGCCTGCGTTGTGGATTGCTGGCGACATCGAGTGGGCAACTGGGTCGCCGATCACGAGTGCAACCGATGTTGCTGCACTCAGCGGACGGCGCGCCACCTCAGCACAGGCCTTTGGACTGACAGGTTGCCTTGGCCTTGTTGAATTCGTCGATTGAATCAGTGAAGAAGTGCTCACGAGGGCTGTTGTTCACCAGCACATAGAACGTCCACGGACCTTCGAGGGGGTTCATTGCTGCCTCCAAGGAATCTCGTGACGGCAGAGAAATCGCGGTGGGAGGCAGGCCTTGGCGAGTCCGCGAATTGTATGGGGAATCAGTTTCCAGTTCGGATTTCGTGAGTGGCTTCTCATTGCCTCGTCGGCCTAAGCCATAGAGGATGGTCGCATCAATCCCCAGCGTCATTTTCGTCTCCAAACGGTTGAAGATCACTCGCGCGATCTTGGCCCGTTCCTCCACCGGGTCACCAGCCTCCCGCTCGATCATCGAGGCAATCGTCACCAGTTCTTGCGCTGTGCGGCCAGTGACCGCCGCAGCATTGCGATAATTCAGCGAGTCGAGGGTGTCATCAAACTCATCAACGATCTTCTGCAGCACCTCTTCTGGCGTGGCGTCCGCCTCAAATTGGTAGGTCTCGGGCAGCAGGTACCCCTCCCACGCAACTGTTGGGTCCGGATGGTAGCGAGACTTCACCGCGCCTGAGGCCAAGGTCAACGACAGCTGGTCGAACGAGAAGGCTGGGAAGACGGTAGTGATCTTCTTCAAAGCATCGGCAAGGAGGGTGCCTGGAATAATCGTGAGCACCACATTTTGTGAGGGAACTGGACCCTTGTTCAGCACTTTCACCGCGTCGGCCATCGAGGAGTTCTTCCGGAAACCGACGTAGCGGCCGGCCTTGACCGAGTTGATGGATGCTAACTGCCGGTACCACACCAGCACTGAAGCGTTTGAGATCACACCTTCACGCTCAAGAAGCTCGGCCACTCCGGTGAA
>DORQ01000200.1:3111-3331 GCA_003514205.1 Acidimicrobiaceae bacterium | reverse complement strand
GCGGCTCTGCGGCCCTGCGGCCCTGCGGCTCTGCCACACCGCCTTTTGAGGTGCGGAGGGATCACCCAAACTGGGTTCAGGGCGTAGTGCCTGGGCGGGGCACCCAGCCAAGCACGTGATCAATGTCGCGCGCTTCGAATCGTTCCCGTGTTGCTGTTGCCCGCGCAATCTGGCCGAGTCTGAAGAGACGTCCACCGTCGCGAAGGCGGCAGCACCGGAT
>DORQ01000200.1:665-3073 GCA_003514205.1 Acidimicrobiaceae bacterium | reverse complement strand
GAGGTAGCGAACCGCGTGCACATCGCGATCCTCGTCCACGACGCGCGGTCATAAGGCCTTGCGGCAGAAACCGCAGTGGCCACGGGGTCGCGAAGGCGGCAGCACCGGATGAGTGTCTGGGACTGCGACACGGAATCTGTCCCGTAGCGAATCCACAGCGACTCGGCCTGGTTCGTCGAGGAGATCGAGGAGCTTGCCGATCGCCGTTCGTCCGGCTGTGGCATAGGGCGGTACCCCGGCGTTACGGAGAGCGGCGAGGTCGCGTTCGATCGTCCGGCGTGTCACTCCAGGCTCTCCTGCGAGCTGGTGGGCTGGAACTACCGCAGGCGCGGCTCGACGTAACCGTTCACCAATGGCGTACAACCGCTCAATCCGTTGCATCCCAAGAGTCTTGCCGAAACTCCGACAGCCTGTTGTCGAACGAAGGGTGCAAACTGGCATCATGAAACCACTTCCACCTTCACTCGGTTGGGTCCTGCTGTATGTCGACGACGTCTCTGCTGCTACCCACCTCTATACGACAGCCTTCAACCTGACGACCCGGTTCGAGCACGAAGCGGGTGACTACACCGAACTCGAAACCGGTTCGACGGCGCTTGCCCTGTGCAGCCGGGCACTCGCTTCAGAGTCAACCGGACTCGACCTCTTGGGCGGCGCTCCCAGCCGCCCTGGCGGCAGTATCACACTGGTGTACGAGGACGTCGCCGCCGCATATGCCCACGCTGTCCAAGCTGGAGCGAAACCAGTTCACGAACCTGTGACCAAGCCGTGGGGTCAGGTCTCGTCGTACGTGAGCGACCACGACGGCAACCTCATCGAGATCGCCTCCGCAGTCCACGCCTAAGAACAACCTGGCGATCACCTCTTACAGCCCGCTCGCGAGGCGTCGGCCCGGCTCTGACCGCGCCGATAGAGTCTGCCAATGCTCCCCTACAAGCAAGTCGATGTGTTCACTGCCGTTCCCTACCTCGGGAATCCTCTGGGAGTGATACTCGACGGGGAGGGGTTAAGCACCGAACAGATGCATCGAGTCACCGAGTGGACGAACTTGTCGGAATGCACCTTTGTGCTTCGACCAACCACTCAGGAGGCCGACTACCGGGTTCGCATCTTCTGCCCTGGCCGAGAGCTCCCGTTCGCCGGTCACCCCACGCTGGGTTCGTGTCACGCCTGGCTGGAGGCGGGCGGTGTGAGCAAGCAGGCTGGTGTTGTGGTGCAGGAATGCGGCGCTGGGCTCGTGCCAATTCGCGTGGAACAAGAGTCTGGATGCTTGGCCTTTGAAGCTCCCGCACGCAATCGTTCAGGACCGCTCGAGGAAGCCGAGGTGGAGCTGATTGCCAGCGGCCTCGGTATTGCGCGCAGCGAGATTCTCGCACACTCCTGGTGCGACAACGGACCTGGCTGGATGGCGGTATTGCTTGAGTCCGCCGAACAGGTGCTCGCCGTTCGACCCGACCCGCAGCTGCTTGGCGATCTCGACATTGGTGTCGTCGGCGCTCACACCGCTCCGGTAGCTGGCGAGCCTCAGTTCGAACTGCGGGCCTTCTTTCCAGGAAATAGCGGCCTCACCGAAGACCCAGTCACGGGCAGTCTGAACGCAGCTGTTGCGCAATGGCTGATCGGTGATGGCATTGCACCAAGCCACTACTTGGCTGCTCAGGGCACAGCGATCGGCCGCAAGGGTCGCATTCACATCTCCTCCACCGGGGACAAGGTGTGGGTGGGCGGGCACAGCGTTACCTGTATCGATGGATCGATGCGGCGACCCTAACTCCGTGACCAACTCACCAGTGGTGCGCCAACGCGCCTGCCCTGCCGTTACCGGCCGCGGCCCTTCGGTGGCTACAGTCTTCGAATGTCTGACACTAAGCCTGAGGTAACCATCCCCGACTCCGCCGCCCCAACCGAGCTTCTCATCGAGGACCTCGAAGTTGGAACTGGAGCTGAAGCCGTCGCAGGCGCTGTGGTCCATGTTCACTATGTGGGTGTTGCTTGGTCCACCGGCGCTCAGTTTGACGCTAGCTGGGACCGAGGCGACACCTTCGATTTCCGGTTGGGAGCTGGCCAGGTCATCGCTGGTTGGGATCAAGGCGTGGCCGGAATGAAGATTGGTGGTCGTCGACGACTCACCATCCCACCTCACCTCGGTTACGGCGCTGCGGGTGCTGGCGGAGTCATCAAAGGCAACGAAACATTGGTGTTCGTTGTCGATCTGCTGAACCTCGGTTAACTCATTCCGTGACCTCATTTGCGGCACTCGGCATCCCTGCCGCTGTTGACCGCTCACTCCACGCCAGACGGATCTCCACACCCTTCCCGATTCAGGTCGCAGCAATACCTCCCGCGCTTGCGGGTCGCGACGTATGTGGGAAAGCACCAACCGGTTCTGGCAAGACCATCGCGTTCGG
>DORQ01000200.1:0-455 GCA_003514205.1 Acidimicrobiaceae bacterium | reverse complement strand
GAACAAGTCGCCGAAGAGCTCCGCCTGCTGGCAGATCCCATCGGCCTCATTGTCGATTCCTTTTATGGCGGCACCAGCGCACAACGCCAGATCGACGCGCTCGCTGCGGGGGTCGACATTGCCGTTGGGTGTCCTGGCAGGTTGCGTGACTTGATCGATCGAGGGGTGCTCAGGCTCAGTGAGGTGCAGCTGGCGGTAGTGGATGAGGCAGACCGTCTTGCCGACATGGGCTTCCTGCCCGAGGTGCTGGCCCTGCTGGATGAAACCCCAGAGGGCCGCCAAACACTGCTCTTTTCTGCCACGCTGGACGCGGAGGTCGCCCAGCTGACTCAGCGCTATCAGTCTGACCCGGCGATGGTCTCCACCACCCAGGGAGTCGGCGAGGAGTCCATCCTCGACATCGAGCATTTCTGGTGGAGCGTGCCGCGGAAGGCACGGCTCGACACCACAGCTGC
>DORQ01000327.1:8103-8290 GCA_003514205.1 Acidimicrobiaceae bacterium | reverse complement strand
CGAAGCTCACGTTGCCGCGAATCAAGTCATCCCAGCTCGTTGTGCCCTCATCAGGGGTGCGGAATCGCACCACCGATGTGGTGTCGGCGGTCACTCCACGATCACGGCAATAGCCGTCATAGCCAGGCCGCCCGCGCGCCTCGGCTCGCGCCTTGGACTCCTCCTGGGTGCAATCGCAGCGGTAGGC
>DORQ01000327.1:4430-7943 GCA_003514205.1 Acidimicrobiaceae bacterium | reverse complement strand
TGGCCAGCTGCCAGCAACTGATCCACTGCTTCGCTGTGCTGGGAGGCCAACGAGGACTGATACACCGGCTCGGCGTCAGCCCCAATGCCGAGCCAGTTCAGCACCTCAAAGATCACTGCCACATGTTCGGGTTGGTTGCGATCGAGATCGGTGTCCTCAACACGAATGAGGAACTTCGCGTCCACCCCTTGCCCTTGGAGGTGGCGGCTGTAGAGCCAGTTGAACAGCGCCGTTCTGGCACTTCCGAGATGGAGCAGCCCAGTGGGAGAAGGGGCGAATCGAACACGAACGGGAGGTTGCACGGCCTTAGGCTACAACCAGTTCGCAGCGGCGTTAGGCAGCCGTGGCTTCCTAGCGCGGTATGGGTGAGTGGCCCCTCAGCTTCACAGCGAGAATTGCCCTCAAGGACTCACACTCGATGCCGATGATCTTAGTTGAGCGACGTTAGCAATCAGCCGCCACACAAGCGTTGGGACCAAGGATGAAGTACAAACGACCCCGGCGCCCCGCAAGAAGGCAAGGGCTTCGACCCCCAATTGGTGTCGTCCTGCTCTTGGTGGCATTGATTCCGCTCCTCGGCCTCGCCTCATTCACCTCCTCCTCAATTGGTGATGCTCGGGCCGCTGGCGAGTCTGCGGAGTCCGCCAAGGCACTAGCTCGCGAGGCGGTGACGCTCGCAGAATTGAACGCTTCGATCTTCGAGGAACTGATTTGGGTGGTTTCAAGCACAGGAGTCGAAGCGGCGGGAGTGCCCGCCGATCTGATAGCGAGGTTTACGGATCAAGCACCTTCTGAGATGGCGCGCTCGACGCAGCAACGAACCAATGCACTTGTCGCCAAGGCCAACCGACCTGATGTACACGAGGCCCTCATCGGCGCTCGAGACCACGCGCTCTCAGTCCCGGACCGCGCCGTCGCCTACAACAAGATTATCGACTCGGTCCAGAATCCGCTCGAACAACTACTTGACCAAGCAACCTCGGCAGCCATCGCCACAGGTGATGGGGAGTTGTTGGCAAAGAATATCGAGGTTCTTCGCGCGACAGACTCGTTCAGAGCACTTGCATCTCAAGAATTCTTCACCTTCTTCGCAGCGACGTTCGACATGCGTGGCACCCCTGCCGAAGAAGCAGTACACCTCATAGTTCTCCGCTCCGAAGTAGAGACGACTTTGGCCAAGCTGCGATCGAACCCGAACTCCAGCCAACGTGTGCTCGACACAGTCACCCGTGTCGAGAGCGACCCGGCCTCCACGACCTTCATCGCTTCGATCGATCAACTCATCGATCGACGCCTACTCGGTGAGACTCCTTTGGTTGGAGCGCCCATCACGCTCGAAAGCCTGGCCGCCAACCTTGAACCATTCTTGAACGCGATCGAGTCCCTCACCATTCGTTCGGACTTATCCCTCCAAATGGTCAATGCGGCCGCCGACTCGGTCCTCGATGTGGCAGAGGCAATCCGCGTCGCAGAACAGCAGCGAACTGAACGAACCTACATGTTCGCCCTGTCGTTGCTCGCTGCAGCCACGTTCGCTGGTTTAGTCGCTTCGTTGTTCGTCATCCGTCCCCTTCGTCGACTCCAAACCGCAGCGGAACACCTGCAGCACGACAACAGTCCCCGCCTGCTTCGATCGGTCGGTGGGCCATCGGAGGTACAAGCAGCTGGGAACGCACTCGAGGAAGCCACCCTTCATTTCGAACTCGTTACTCGGCAGGCGCAAGCCCTTTCGGCCGGAGAACTTGATGCTGCAGCCTTGGACGAGGTCGCCCCGGGTGGACTCGGAGCGGCGCTTCAACATGCTGTCGGCACACTGCGCAGCGCGCTGACCCAACAGGAAGAATTCCGCCAGAGATTGGCCCATGAGGCAACCCACGATGGATTGACCGGCATCGCCAATCGCAACAGTACCGTCGCTCATCTCGCGAGTTCGTTGGCACGCACCGAACGCTCCGGCGAGCAGTTGGCCGTGCTGTTCATCGACCTCGACAAGTTCAAGGAGGTTAACGATTCACTCGGTCATCAAGCCGGAGACACAGTTCTCTCAAGCGTTGCACAACGGTTGATCCGAAGCGTGCGTGAAGGTGATCACGTCGGTCGACTCGGAGGTGACGAATTTGTCGTGATCGCTGAAGCAGTCAGCGGTATCGATGAGGCATTTACCATCGCACAACGCATGCTCGACGCACTCTCGAACCCGATCGAGCACTCGACCGGGCCGATCAGCATAGGAGCGAGCATCGGTATCGCCATGAACGACCGGCGGAGCCTCACTGCCGACGAACTGCTCCGAGATGCAGATCTGGCGGTCTATCGGGCCAAGGACCATGGTCGGGGCGCTATAGCGGTCTGCGATGAGGACCTTCGCAAAACTCTTTTGGACACTGCAGATCTCACTGTCGCTCTCCGCAACGCCATCGCGAAGGACGAGCTGACTCTCCACTACCAGCCGATCGTTGACAGTAGGACCGCAGAAGTCGACGGGACCGCTGAAATCCACGCCTTCGAGGCGCTCGTTCGCTGGCGACTCCCCGGCCGAGACGGGCTCATGCCACCGGATGAGTTCATTGGGTTCGCTGAACGGAGTTCCCTGATCATCGACATCGACTGCTGGGTGTTGGACAAGGCCATCGGCCAGGCGGCTAGGTGGAAGTCCGATCCCCGGCTCAGCGGTATCCCAATTGCGATCAACATCTCGAGCCGTCACCTTGCGAATGACAACTTTGTCGATAATGTTGCCGCTCCGCTCGCTAAGTATGGCGTAGACCCCGCCAAGATCATCGTCGAGGTCACCGAAAGCGCCATCCTTCACGACCTCGGGGCGGCGGCGGTGAAGTTCCAGCGTTTGCGCGATATCGGGGTCCGTATCTCGATCGACGACTTCGGGACTGGCTATACCTCGTTGGCGCACCTTCGATCGCTGCCAATCGACGAGCTGAAAATTGATCGTAGCTTCACGGCAAATGCGGGCAGGAGCGAACAAGAAGCCTCCCTTGTGAAGCTGATCATCGACATCGCTCACCTGCTCGGAGCAACCGTGACTGCGGAGGGCATCGAGACCCACGATGATGCGGCCATCCTCGCAAGCCTCGGGTCAGACACGCTCCAGGGCTACTACTTCGCACGACCGATGGCCCCCGAGGACTTGGTCTCGCGCACAACTGCGACCGTGAACTGATTTCTGAGCTCAACTCACGAACGGAGCCATCCATAGCCATCCGTGTTCGGTGCGAGCTGGGGCGGCTGCCTTCGGACGGCAGAAGTGCGGGGCGAGGCGGTACAGCCCTAGCGACGTTTCACCGTGACCGGCAGACTCGTGTAGCCGTGGACAAACGAGGAGAACGTGCGCTCGGGTTCGTCTTGGATCTCGATCCGTTCGAAGCGCTGGAGGATCTCCTCCCACAACACACGAAGTTGCAGCTCCGCGAGCCGCGAACCCATGCAGTAGTGAATGCCGTAACCAAACGAGAGATGACGATCCGCGTTGTGCCGCTCAAGGTCGATCGCGTCCGC
>DORQ01000327.1:2987-4132 GCA_003514205.1 Acidimicrobiaceae bacterium | reverse complement strand
ATCAGCTTGTCGTACTGATCGGGATACTTGTTCAGGCCGTACACGCTTGCTGACATGGTGTTGCGAGTGGTGTCGTTCCCACCGACGATCAACAGCAGCAGGTTGCCGAGGTGGTCCACAGCTGCCATGTCTTTGGTTGCCTCGCCGTTCGCCAGCATCGACACGAGGTCAGTCCCGTCGCCGCCGCGACGCTCCTCCCACAAACCCTCGAAGTAGTGCACGCACTCGACAATTTCTTCAAACTTCTGATGCTGGCTTTCGACGATGCCTCCAGGTTCGGGCACTGCAAAGACAATGTCGGACCAGCGCGTGAGCTTGCGCCGGTCGTCCATGGGAAAGTCGAACAGCGTCGCCAACAGCAGGGTCGTCAACTCAATCGACACAGTGTCGACCCAGTCGAACACCTCGCCCTCGGGCAATGAGTCGAGGACCTTTCCAGTCCGCTCACGAATCAGCGGCTCGAGATTACGCAGGTTGCTCGGTGCCGAGACTCCTCGCACGGTTTTTCGCTGCTCGGTGTGCTTGGGCGGGTCCATCGCAATGAAGGTTTTGAGCCGCTCGAGGAATTCGTCGTTCTCGGGACTCGCGCGAAGCCCAAGGCTGATGCCCCCAGCGGAGGAAAAGGTCTCGTGATCGCCGTCAGTGGCGCGTACGTCGTCATACTTCGTGAGTGACCAGTAGCGGCCGGACGTCTCGAGTTCGTTGAAATGGACGGGGTCCTCAGCACGGAGCCGCGCAAAATGATCCCGCCAGGTGTCGTTCTTGAAGAGATACGGATTGGCAGGGTTGATGTCCTTGAGCGCCATTCCGGCGGCAGCGCCCACGTTGGCGCCGAGTTCGGCCATTTCCATATCGGGGGTACGGACGTTGCCGTCAAGGAACTCCAGCGGATTATCCACTTGCTCAGTCATTCGCATTTCTCCCCTGTGATGTATTCACGTGTCTCGCTGAGATGGTCGTGAGGTGTGGAAGTGAGGCTGTGAGCGAGAGCGTGTGCCGCCCCTGATGATCAACAACGTCACCCCTTCTCGCACCTTACCAAGCGTGGACCTCCGCGACTGATCGCACATCGCCAACATGACGCTGCACCAAATGACGTGAACTGCTTCTATCCTATGAACCATGTACTCCGACTCTGGCAGCGA
>DORQ01000327.1:487-2781 GCA_003514205.1 Acidimicrobiaceae bacterium | reverse complement strand
TGACCACTGGCTTGTTCCTCAGTGAGGAAACCTCCCCACAAGCACCACAGAAACGGGCCGAGGCGACGCCGACGAGCCAGCTGGCCACCACCACAACCACGGTCGATCCCCCAGCCTTCCGCGACGCAGCGGTCAACGAGGTCGCGACGGCCATTGTGCCCGTGGTCGCCGCGCTCGCCGAGCTCCCGCCCGACGCCCCACATTCACCCAATCAGGCAGTCGCTGCGGAACAGGTGCGTGCGACATTCGCGCCAGTGTCCACGCCACGAGCCGAGGTGCCTGAAATCCCGTCAGTCGAGAAGCCCGTGGTCGGTCGGCGCCGAACGCCACTCGGTTGGGAGTTCGACAACCCGACCCCATTCGGCAATCCCCTCACCTTTGTGGTCACCGAGGTGCAAGGCGACTGGCTCAAAGTCCAAATTCCCGTTCGGCCCAACATGGCTGAAGCCTGGATTCGAGCCAGCGAGGTTCAGCGGTCCACCAACACCTTTCGAATCGACATCGACATCTCCGACCGATTCCTCCGCGCCTACTCCGCCGATGGCCTCATCGCTGAAACACCGGTGGTTGTAGGGAAGGATTCCAGTCGCACGCCACAGGGCCGCTACTACATCACCGATGCGGAGGAGCGTCGTTCGGGAAGCGCCTACGGACCGTGGGTGCTACCCATCTCAGCCTTCAGCCAAGACCTCAACGAGTTCAGCGGAGGCGCTCCGCTGGTAGCGATGCACGGCACGAACCGACCAGACCTGCTCGGCACCGCCGCATCGAATGGTTGTATTCGGATGCCTGATGAGGTGATCCAACGCCTCAAGGACACGCTCCCCTTCGGCACCGCAGTCGACATCCACGAATAGACTCGACGGCCTAGTCCTTGGGGCAGTTGAACCGGATCTCAATCGTGCCGGCGCTCGCCTGGACAGTACCGCCTGGCCCAGTTGCGATCACCCGCACCGCCTTCACCCCGGTGGACGTCGAAGCGAACCCTGAAGGAATGGTGATGGTGAAATCATCTCCATTCTTTGCCATTGCAGCGTCGAACCCAATGTCGTCAATCGTGACACGGGCACTTGACGCATTCCTGATTCGCGCAGTCACCTGCGCGGAGTAGAAACAGGTTGGGCGATACAGAATTGGGTTTCCGCTCAGCACTGCCGAATCAATGATCGGCGGCGCAGCCGTGGTTGGTGGAGCCGTGGGTGCTGGCGCAGGCGGAGCAGTGGGCGGAGGCTGAGTCGGAACCGGATTCGGTTTCGGGACTGGAGTCGGCGCAGGGGTCGATGGTTTCGGCGCAACAGTTCCCGCGGTCCCAATGGTTGTTGTTGTCGTGGACTCAAGCGTCGTGGTCGTCTCCACAACAGCCACGGTGGTTTCTGGCACCGCGATTGTGGTTGTGGTTTCGATCGGGACCGTGCTCGTGGACTCAGGTTGAAGTGCCGGACCAATCACGATGGTTCGAGAATCGCTGAATGGTCCCCATCCATCACTTGATTTCCCGCGGACTCTCAATGAATGGGAGCCAGGCTTCGAGTTCCAGCTCAAGGTCGCATACGCAAGTTTGTTGCTCGAAGCGATTGGTTCTGCCGAGCTCTCGACCTTGCCGTCAACTTCGAGTTCGAAGCTGGTGACGGCGGTGTCGGCAGTGGCGTGGGCCGAAACCTTCAGGATCGAGACATCGAGGGTCGCACCAGGCATTGGCGAATCGATCCACGACTGGGCCTCACCTGCAGCTGCCTCGGTCGGTCCGCTCGCCCAAGCGAGACCACCAAACCCGAAGAGAGCCACAGGGATGAGCGCCTTTGCTGCCGCAACTCCCTGCAGTTTCATCTCGGAGCTTTCTTCATGACCTCACGGTACCGTGACACGGTGAAGATTCAACGCATCATGTGGTGGACGGCAACAGTTACCGGAGTGGCTGTTCTGGCCACCGGTTTGGCCTCGGTACTCACAAGCCCAGAGAGCGAAATCGTCAAGCGTCCGGCACGCGCAGCAATCGTGCCGGCACCCCTTGCGGTCACCATGACCATATTGAATACGGGCGGTAAGGCCGCTATGGGATCGCGGATCACCGTGGCGGTTGAGGCTCTTGGCGAGGATGTCGAGTCCCTGACCCTCTGGGACGACGATGATCAGGTTGCAAGCTGGACGAATGAGACCACCGCAGCTGGTGTCGGCCACACGTTTGAGTGGCAGGCAATTCGGCCTGGACCACACACGCTCTTCGCTACTGCCGAAGGAAGCGACGGCATCGCGTACTCAGCCCCAATTCCGATGGAGGTATTCATCACCTCCAC
>DORQ01000327.1:0-301 GCA_003514205.1 Acidimicrobiaceae bacterium | reverse complement strand
TCGGCCGCCGGCATTTCGACCAGACACGTCGCGGCCTTGGGAGAAGTCGAGAACAATGGCGGAGCGGGTGACCTGGTTGAACCGGGAAACCGACAGAGGTTCTCCATCGATGCGGTTGCCGTCGCGGCGGAGGTAGCTGCTTCTCTCGAAGGTCCCTCGGCAGACACGGCGACCGAAACGGCCACAGACACCTCCACTACAACCAACTCGACCACCACCTCGACCGCAGCGAGCCCGCCCTCGCCAGAAGCACCATCACAGCCCGCGCCGCCAGCGCCCTCGCCAGAAGCACCATCGGAAC
>DORQ01000302.1 GCA_003514205.1 Acidimicrobiaceae bacterium | reverse complement strand
TGCGCAGTCCATCGCGACGGTCAGCGATTCACGCTCAGCAAGGAAGCCTCCGTCATTTCCTACGGATCTGAGTCCGACGACATTCTGCTCACAGCACGCAGGCACCCAGATTCGCCACCCACGGATCAAGTGCTCGTCCACGTCCCCACCGACTCGGCGAACCTGGTCGAAACAGGCCAGTGGGACACCCTCGGCATGCGCGGGACGAGAAGCCTCGGCTTTCTGCTGGATACCGAGGGCGATGTGAGCCAGATCATGGAGGCCACTGGCTCAGAGGTGCTCGCTCATACCATGGTGCCAGTCACCCACCTCACCTGGGCGGGCGTGTGGCTGGGTATCGCAGAGAATGCGGCAACGAAGGCACGCAGCTATGTACGGGCCCAAGCTCGCAAAGATCCTGAGGTCACACCTCCGTCAGCCACCGAATTGGCGCAGCTCTATATGCAGCTCGAAACCTGCCGAGCAGCAGTCGACTCTGCCTCCGAGCGGTTCGGACAACACGAGGCCGACGGTGCCGGCGCCACCGATGCGCTGCAGACCGTTCAGATGAACAACCTCAAACTGATGCTCTCCACCCATGTGGTGTCCATCGTTCAATCAGCACTGGCCGTCTGTGGCATCTCGGGGTATCGCAACGACTCGCCCTATTCGTTGGGACGCCAGATCAGAGACTCGCTCAGCGCGCCGATCATGATTCACAACGACCGTATCGTTGCTCATAATGCCTCCCTCTTGAGTCTGCTGAAAGGCAAGTGAAGTGGATCGTTCGAACGACGACGGCAACGACTTGGCACCTGCAGATGCGACCTTGACACCGCTCGACGCGGCCCGAGCAGACCTGTTGCATCGCCTCCTCGCGTCTGGGCGCCTCCTCCCAACCGGCGTCGATGGTTTGTACGGGCGAGATCAGGTCTTCAACTCTGTGCTCGATGGAATCGACGCTGCGCTCAACCTCCTTGCGGCCCCCGAAGCCCCGATTGCAGCAACCTTTCCCCCCATGTTGCCCAGAGTCACCTTTGACCAGATCGGCTACCTTCGAAAGTTCGCTGACCTCGCTGGTCCCGTTTTCTCGTTCCTCGGCGGCCCCGAGGAGCACAAGGAACTTCTCAAACGACTCGATGACGGCGCGGACTACGCACCCCTGCTCACTCAGACCGACCTCACCCTCACTCCTGCCTGCTGCTACCCCTTCTACGCGACTTCCCCGAAGTCGATCGAGGACGCTGGAGCCAGCTACACCACCAGGGGATACTGCTTCAGACATGAGCCATCCAAGGACCCAATGCGTCTGCAGATGTTCGAGCAACGAGAGCAGATCCGAGTCGCGGCGCCCGAGGAGGTGCAGGCCTGGCGGAACCTGTGGTTGGAGCGAGCCGCAGAGTTTCTGAGCGAGCTTGGACTGGACGTCACCACCGATGTCGCCTCTGATCCGTTCTTTGGTCGGCCCGGGCGACTCATGAAACAACATCAGTTGAGCCAGCAACTCAAGATCGAGTTCCTTGTGAACGTGTACGGCGACGACAACCGAACAGCGTGTTCCTCACTCAATTACCACCAAGACCATTTCGGCGAGATCTTCGGGATCCGGACTCCCTCAGGCGAGATTGCTCATTCCTCATGCATTGGGTTCGGCCTTGAGCGAATTGCGGTTGCGTTGTGCAACCAACACGGGGTCAACCCAGATAGATGGGGACTCAAACTCCGGGAGCGACTTCGTCTCGCGTAGCGCCACGTCGTTGAACCACCCATGACGAAACCCCAGTTCCTTACCGATCTCGACACCTTCAGCGCCCACGGTGTTCACAGCGATTCCCGAATGTGGCCCGAAACGAACTGCGCCATTGACGCCTGGGTGGAACTCCTTCACTCCCTGGGCTGTGAGCCGCTCGCTGCCTGCGCTGGGATCTTCCGCTGCGGGCTCGACCTCGATCAATGGGAGTTCTTCAAATTTTCGACTGCGGAGATTCAGTTGCTCTTCGGCATCGAGTGCCATGAGTACAACCTGTGGCGACCGCTCGACCGACACATCGACGACCAACTCCGCGCAGGCAATCTGCTGATGTTCGATGCAGACTCCTTCTACCTTCCCGACACCGCTGGTGTCGCCTACCAGCTCGAACATCAGAAGTCCTCAATCATCCCGACGTGGATTGATCGCGAGAACGAACGCCTCCGCTACTTCCACAACCGAACCTTCGCCGAGTTGAGCGGGCAGGACTACCGAGGCGTGTTGCGGCTTGAGAACTCAACGGGGTTATCCCCGTTCGGAGAGATCCTTCGATTCGATCACTTTCGCACCCCCGATGCCGACCAACTCAAGGAGCTGTCGAAGGAACTGTTCCAGGCAGCATTGTTGCGCCGCGCCGCAGGCAATCCCGTTGAGGACTTTCACCGGTTGGTGTCCGCAGACCTTGCCCTGCTTGAGTCTGGCGCTGAGGTCAACATCGCCCATTACGCCTTCGCCACTTTTCGCCAGCTGGGCGCTTGGGCGGAGATGGCCAGCAGCTACCTCAGTTGGCTCGACGAACACCACGTTGCAGCTGCCGCCGAACTCCTCGAGCTCAGCAGCGACGCGAAGACAGCCCAATTCAAGCTCTCAAGAATTGCCGCAGGTCGAACCGCGAATCTCGACTCACTTCTCAGTTCGATGAGCGCCCATTGGGCCGCCGCCTTCGCCATGTTGCACGCCAGCGCAGGGCATAGCTGACCTCCATGACCGGCGCGAGACTGACCTCCCAGCACGGATCAACTGCTGAGATCGAGCTGGTCTGGGAGGCAGCGCGAGTCGCTCCCAATTCGGCAACACGACCCGTTGACCTCGACCAACTCGACCTGGGCTGGGAGCACGCGAGTGTCCCAGGCACTGTTGGTGCACTGCTCAGCACGAGTTCCCGGAACCAAACGCCGGCTGCTGCCCACGGTTTGGCCCCTGCTGCCGAGTTCGAGTTTCCCGACCTGGACGCTCAAGAGTGGTGGTACCGCGCCGGTGTGGCCATCGCCGAATCGGGACGGTTCACCTTTGATTTCGGCGGTCTTGCAACCCTGTCCGAGGTCTGGATCGATGAGGAGCAGATCCTCGTTTCCGAGAACATGTTCCTCCATCACTGCGTCACACTTGAACTTGAGGCGGGCACCCATCAGCTCTATCTCCGCTTCGCCAGCCTCGGTGAGTTCCTCGCAACCAAGCGCCCACGGCCACGATGGCGAACTCGCCTCGTGGCAGAATCCAAGCTGCGCTGGCTGCGCACATCCTTCCTTGGCAGGATGCCAACCTGGCCCCCACGAGTTGCCCCCCTAGGCCCCTGGCGACCAATCACCTGCGCGCCTGAGCCAGAGGTTCGGGTGGAGCGACTCGGGCTCAGTGCTCGTCTCGATGGGTCAACGGGAATCATTCAGATCAACACTGTGCTCAGCGGCGCACTTCCGCGAGGCGCAGACGCACCCGCAACTGCACACGTTCTCGTTGCGGGGACCTCGCAACTCATCAATCTCTCAACTGATCCTCAGAACCCCCAATGTTGGGTCGCTCGCGGGGCAATCACCGTGACCGAACCGACCACATGGATGCCACATTCACATGGCACACCGACGAGATACCTCGTCACGCTCCGGATCGAGGACGGAGCGCGTGAACACCTTCTCGAGTTGGGTTCCGTGGGTTTCAGAGATATCGATATCGATCACCACGAAGGTGAGTTCGCGGTATCGGTGAATGGTGTGAGGGTTTTCTGCCGAGGCGCGTGCTGGGTGCCACTCGATCCCATTGGTCTGAACAGCACCGAGGCCGAGTTGCGGGAAGCACTTGGTTCGCTCATGGCGGCCGGGTTCAACATGGTGCGCATCACCGGCACCATGGCCCCAGAACAGGACGAGTTCTATGAGCTCTGCGACGAACTTGGAATGATGGTCTTCCACGACCTGATGTTCGCCAACCACGACTACCCCTTTGAGGAGGAGTCATTCCGAGTATCGGTTCGCAGCGAGATCGCTGATCTCCTCAGCCGAATCGGGCATCGACCAAGCCTGGCCCTGCTGTGTGGTGGAAGCGAGGTGTCCCAACAGGCAGCAATGTGGGGAGCTGATCGGTCGCTGTGGAACCCTTCCGAACCCCGGCTCCTGCTTGAACAAGCACTCCAGGACTCAGCCTGTGAGGTAGCGATCATCTCTTCCAGCCCCTCCGGCGGCTCACTCCCGTTCCAGATCGACTACGGGATCAGCCATTACTACGGGGTCGGGGCCTACCTTCGCGACCCTCAGGACGCCCGACGTGCTGGCTTGAGATTCGCCTCAGAATGCCTGGCCTTCGCGGCGCCACCGGAGGAATGGGTACTGCGGAGACACGGGTACCAACCAGCCGAGTACGG
Organism: Acidimicrobiaceae bacterium; assembly: GCA_003514205.1. Taxonomy (GTDB): domain Bacteria; phylum Actinomycetota; class Acidimicrobiia; order Acidimicrobiales; family Microtrichaceae; genus UBA11034. Next base: position 719 of record DORQ01000302.1, on the reverse strand, counting down.
AGTTTCCCAACGCTGGACGGCCGCGATTCCCAAGGACCACGGCGCAGATTGGGATTTCGAGGAGGTCCGCGATCATTACACCCAGCTCTACTTCGGGCAGGAGCTTCACAAGCTTCGCGACTCCAACCCACAGCGCTATCTCGATCTCGGCAGGGCAACGCTGAGCCATCTGTTCGAACAGAGTCTTGCCGAATGGCGACGTACAGAGTCGAGCTGCAACGGCGCCTTGATCTTTACCGCTCGAGATCTCGTGATTGGCCCCGGTTGGGGGATGATCGACGCCACTGGTGTGCCGAAATCGAGCTACTACGGAGCTGCGCGGTCCTGTCGGCCTCGGGCTGTTTCACTGATCGATGAGGGCCTCAACGGCCTCGACGCATATCTCCATAACGACACCGAAGTCGACTGGGTCGGCGATCTCACCGTGGATCTGTGGGGCTCCGTCTCGAATGGATCTCGACGGCTCGAACAGGCACACACCACAGTCCGGGTTCCACCCCACAGTTCCCATCGGGTTCGTCTCGCCTCAGTGCTTGGCCGCTTCTGGGACCTGACTCATGCGTATCGGTTCGCCGAGCACACCGTCGACCTTGTCGCGATCACAGTGACCGATTCGGCAGATTCAACGACGCATGATCAACCCGGTGCAGCGGACGACCCACATGTATCGGACCGGTCACGGACCGCACACTTCTTTCCGGGCTCACTGGGGCGAGACC
>DORQ01000128.1 GCA_003514205.1 Acidimicrobiaceae bacterium | reverse complement strand
GTTCGAGTCCCCCCGTCGGCTTCGGTGGGGCGGGGCGGGAAGGGGAGACAATCCTCAGAAGGGCATGCCTCGAACCACTAGCCGGTCAGGCGATCACCCACCGCGCCTCAGGCCTGCCCCGCTGGGAAAAGGATGGAACCACGATCCGCACGGCGCGTAGCGATAGTTCGTCGGCAACCTTCCTTCAGATCTCTGAATCAAGCAGTACTCGACTCCGCCGGTTCAGTCACACCTGGTTCCACTTCCCCTGAGCCCGGCTCCCTCGCCGCATCCGGTGCCTCGAAGTACTTCATGCTTCGGTTCTGAAACGCCGGCCAAGTTCCCTCAAGGATGTCGACTGCGTGCCTATTCGTCTTCAGCTCTTCTAACGGTCCTGCCGTGTACGTGAAGACTCCATCCACAATATTTGCGACCACGATCTGGTCTGCATCGGCGACAACCGCCACGTTCGGATTGTGAGTCACAACGATGACTTGCCGTCGTACCGCTGCGGCTTTCAGTGCCGGCACGAGCAATTGTTTGATGGTCTGGTTGTCGAGATTCTCGTCCGGCTGATCGATGAGCAAAGGTGTTCGCCTGGGATCGAGCAAGAGAAAGAACACAAGAAGGAGAGTCCCTTTCTCCCCGGGGGACAATGCTTCCGCCGGTCGCTCATCGAAGATAAGCGAGTAGTGCGCCTCAAGGTATTCGAAGCCATATACATAGTCGAGCAACTGCTCAAGGGTATGCCCACTCCGGATGAGTCGGTCGGCAGCCGTACTCGCATCGTCTGTCTGAGAAGGATCGACGCGGAGAAACGCTTCAATCGCCTCAGCAAATTCGACCGCCGATGTTGTGTCGCAGAAGTCGGCACTCTCCAATTGGGCCGTCAGTTTCGCGCCACCTTCGTCCGTCCCCGCAAAATGACCCGAATGCCGTCTGGACACCATCTCCCAAAAGCGGTCGGAGAAGCCGATGGGTTCGAGAGCTGCTCGGAAGTCCAGAGCAAACTTCGACGCGATTACATCATCAGCCAGAAAGAGCCGAGCCGGCTGGAATAGCTCGTCGTATGTATCGAGCACTCGACGGCACTCAGCATGAATCGTCCGCGAGAGGTCCAAGCGCTCAGCGCGGAGGTGCTGGAGCTTTGACGGCAGCGCGTCGACGGCGGCCAACTTCGCCTTGAGCTGCTGAACACCATCAGTTGTAGCGTCACCCTCCACGAGGACTCGTCGGCGTTCAGCCCACTCCGCATGTACGCGAAGCCGCGCAGCGTGTTCTCGAGATGGGCGAGACAGCTCAGCCTCCCTCTCGGTCAGCTTTAGAGCAGCGTCTCGTCGCCGAGCTGCTGGAGAGGAGTCCGACTCCAGAGCGAGGGCTGACCGCACCTCACCCTGGCGCCTGGTTCGATCCTTGATAGCGGTCTTCAGTTGCTCTTCATTGACCGTGAAGGCGACAACCGAATTGGATTCCAACGCAAGCGCTCGAAAGTTCGAGTCATAGTGAACACGAAAAGCATCCACATGGCGTTGGAGTGTTTCAAGAGCAGTCACCAGCTGGTGGGCTGCATTGATCTCGGTCGCGAGATTCGCGTCCTCTTCCCTCAGGTTGTGCAGTTCAACATCGAGTGCCTCAACCTCGTCTCGGAGCCTTGCGACTTCGGCGACCAACGTTTCCTGTTCCGGGTCATCTGGAAGTGGAGCCGTGCTGACTGAAGGCTCATCTGCGTCATGGCTTGTCAGGAGCCCCACAGCTGTATCGAGCTCCTTGGCTAGCCTGGCACGAACTTCGGGACGCAGTCCACGTTGCACTTCGAGGATCTGCATATTCGCCACCGACAGCTGCTGTCGGAGTCCTTGGGCGCTCTCGGTACTAGCGCGTGTTCGGGCGGCGACTAGGTCCGCGAACGTGGATGCCCCGAGCCTCTCCTGCGCCGAGACGTGAGCGAACAGGACGTCCTCAACTTCTCGCTGAAACCGGTCCGTTCCGCTCAACTCTCGAGGAGTGCACATTTCGTCGAGGGCCTTCTGGGGCAGGTACTGGACCCGTACCGGCTGCGCCGACGTGGTGTGTCGAGTGAGAATCATTGATGAGTTGCTCCCATCTCGCCACTGCAATGTGCCGGTGAAGTACTGCGCCATGTTTGCGTGAGGGTTGCGGAAGCGATCTTCATTCAGGAACGAAAAGTCTTGTTCGCAGTCCGCATTGCCTAGAAGGCCGATGATATCCAGGAGTGCGCTCTTTCCCTTACCCTTGTTGCCGATGATCGCGACGAATCCGGTGGAGAGCGGTAGATCAAAGTCGAAGTGGGCTGGGACGCCCTGTGGTCGTGGTGCCAAGGGCCGTACCGCAATTCTTTCAAGCACTAGGTCGGGCCTGTCTCGAACATTCTGCAACTTGGGCGGCAACTCCCCGAGGAATACACGGGTGTCGTACTCTTGTATTGCGCGCTGCAAGCCACGAAAACTGGGCGATGCGCAGATCCAGGTACAGGAGTTGCCGAGGCGATCCTTCTCGGTGGATGTCGCTAAGGAGTGAGCATCGCTACAGTCGAGGAGAGTCGAGCGGACACCCTGGGCTTTTAGGGCGTCGCGTCCGGCTATCGCGCGCTGGGCCGATTCGGCCGCCGTGAAGACCACATGCGCGCGGTTTAACGTTGTCTTCTTTGTGGCGATCGACTGCTCGCTCCAGCGGAGATCGTCCCACTCCGTCTTTCCTACTGCGATCAGGTAGCGATTCCTAAAGTGAGGTCGATCGAGGAGCCCAGCGATCTTCTCAAAGGAAACCGTCAGGTTATTGAATCCGAGTCTAAAGTCGGTCTCAGGAAACTCGTGGAGGCGTTCGGTCGGGAGCGTCGCGCGAATTGCAGCGCCAAGAGATGTCAACGAGTCTCGGGTCACGGTGCGACTCCACGTGACCCCTGGGACACTTGGGTCGAGGTCGAAGTCAGCCGAGAGTGCGTTAAGGAACTGCTCGCGGATCATGTCGGCGCCCAGAGCGGGGTCGAACATCACATGAAGATTGATCCGAGACAGCTGGCTGTTGCTCCCTCCGAAGTCCGGCAGGCGCAGTTCGATGACCGGAACAAGGAGAGACAAGTTTCCTAGCCGCCCATTAGCCCGCTCAGCGAGAAGACGCTCGTAACCGTCTATGAACAAGTAGTCGTTTACCCCGACACAGGAATATTCGGTAGAGAGTGCCTCGAGGTCGGTGAGAAAGGGTTCCCAGGGTTCGGGGCCGGGATATAGATGGACCGGTGAACTGGGGGTGTGAACGTGTAGATCCCACTTTGCCCAGGTCGTGCCGAGCTGCGAGGTCATCGTGGCCCCTTCCTTCTGATCTCACTACGACAGAGTTCCGAACAATCCTAACTCCCGTGGAGTTGATCGAGTGCTAGCGGATCATGCGAGGCCTTTGAGCACAGGGGAGCTCCTAGGCCTTCAAGAATCGTGAGGACTTCGCCAGCTGTGCTGACAATGACGGCTATGTCGAGGAGCGTCCAGCACTAGCGCGAAGGAGGTCGGTGGGAGCGACGTCATAGCTGAGCACCGTCCTCACCTCAACGGTGGTCGGCCACGCCGCTCCTGGCCCAGCGATGTTCGTGACCGCCGATCTTCCCTGTGTCACCGTCGTCCCCAACGCGCTGCCCTTAGATGCCTCTGGCAGGACCCTGTCCCACGTCCGCGCCCGCTAACTGGTTGCCGGTCATTGCCGCTCTGATGAGTCTGAGGTGTGGAGAACTATGGACGGGTGTAGCGAGGTGGGTTGCGTTCGTCGACGAGTCGGCTTCTGATACCGACGATCGCGTCTTGTCATGATCTGTGAGTGTTGGCGCTTGGGTGACGGCCTCCGTTCTGCGGCGAGGGTTGCGGACCGCCGGTTGGCCATGTAACGGGACGTCCATATGGTTCGACCATGGTAATTAAGGGAACGCCAAAGCCGGGGCTCTACGATGATCTCTTGACCCAGGCGCTGGTTGACGCCCTGCAGGCTCTGGATGCTGATCGACTTCGGATCCGTGACCTTGAACCAGGAGAGGGAGCACATCGGCTAGCTGTCCATCTCCGCCAAATCGCGGGGGCACTTGTTCGAGCCGGTGACTCCGCGGAGGCCCTTTACAACGAAGCAGACAGAGTCAACGGAATCCTGACGCAGCTGCTGGGAGGCGCCGGTGGTGAGCAAGTCACGATCCCGCCGCAACTGCTCACAGGCATCGCGCCACCTGCGCACGGGGTCGGACGTGCAGCGTTGCCCGATCATCCGGTCATTCCGC
>DORQ01000259.1:568-4913 GCA_003514205.1 Acidimicrobiaceae bacterium | reverse complement strand
GAACACTTCGAGGTCGGCATTGGGGGCGAAGAGAGGTGGAAACTCCTCTCGAAATCCACCGATGATCTCGGGATCAGTCAGGTAGGTCTCTACTGCTTCAACGACGGCAAGCAGTTCTAGAGCTCGTGCATGCAGGGTTTGCACTTCCAGCGTTCGTGCTTCTAGTTGAACCTCGAGTTTGGAGTCCCCAGCATGAAGGTCCGGGGTTGGTGCAGTCAGGCGGCGATCAAGTTCGGAGATTGCCGACTTGAGCGCGTCCGGCGAACCAAATCGTAACGCTGGTGGGCCAGGCTGTTTGCCGAGTTGAGCGGCGATCACTTCGGCGGCCTCGATTGACCGGGTTGCCACAAGTACCGATTGACCGGCTGCAATCGCATTGCAGATTGCGGCGCAGAGGGTATGAGTTTTACCGGTGCCGGGGGCGCCAGACACCGTCGTGACTGGTTCGGTCGCGGCCGACAGGGCGATCATCCGTTGAGCGGCGCTCAGAGGTAACAGTCCCTCGAACGTTGCGATGGAATGCACATCCGAGTCGTGCGTGGCGATCAGAGCCGAGTGACCCGCCGGGCCTTCGAGCGGCTCTGCCGCCTGCCCTGCCGCGAGCCCTGTTGAGTGTTCTCGCACGTGAGGGAACGCGATGGAGTTGAAAGCAGTTTCGTCGATGCCCTCTACGCTTGCCCATCGCCCAACTGCTGCCCGCTGAGTGAAGCTGCTGGTTGGTGAAGGAGCAATGAGGCCGAGCCCAATACAAACGGTCACACGGTCTTCAACTGGTTCGATGCTCGCTGGATGAGCCTCGGTGATCTGGTCTAGTTCCCATCCGATGGCCGCTGCGAGGAGACGAATCCAATGGTGAACTTCCTCCATGGCAGTGGAGTGGGAGCCTTCCTCCAGGCTCGCCGATTCGCTCGTAGAGAAGGCGGCGTTGAGGACCTGCTCGGCCGCCGATTCGTCCTCGATGTCGACTCCGAGGTTCCAGTCGGTCGCCTGACGGAGAGTCCACGAGTTCGAGAAGGGCAGGGTCCGGAGGTTCGAAAAGGGACGAAGGGTCGCCGGTGGGTTGCCGAGTTCGATCCGGGTTTGCAGCAGCGGCAACCCGACGCGGCGTGGCTGCTGTGAGTTCGTTTCGCTGGGGCGGTTCCGAACAGCCACGAGCCAGGTTGCGCGAATCGACTGATCGCCGGCGAGATTCGACCGCAACTGAAGATGTTCGAGGATTTTGTTGCTCGCCGGAAGCCCTGCACCGCTGGGCCCAAGGACCGAGAGCTGACCGTTCGCAAGGCTGGAGAGACTGTTGTTTCGTATCGAAAGGAGACCAAAGGGATCAGAGAAACCATCAATTCCGCTCGGTGTTGTTCCAAGCCAAACCAGGTCATCGAGGCGAAGAGTTTCCTGAGCGGAACTTGACGCACTGAGGGAACTCAGCGCTTGAAGTAGTGCCTGTGTCTGCATGCGGATTTCAGGCTACCGAGAACCCGTCAGATCAGTGATTCGCAAGCTCGCTCAGCATCTCGACGAGGTTCGATGCGCCATCTCTGCACTTCGGGGCCAGATCAAGGAGTTCGAGCACCGCCTCCCGAAGAATCTCCGTCGCGTTTGCGACAAGTTCCTGTCCCTCATCGGTGAGCGAGCAGCGAGTGAGGCGAGCGTCGCGCTGGTCCCGAGTTGTGGCGACACAGCCGATGCGTTCCAACGGCTGCAACGCGCGTGTGACCCCGGAAGCTGTGAGTCCAACCTGTCGCGCAAGGTCGATTCGACTTGCTCCGAGTGCGTTGGGGGACTGGCTGAGCGCGTGGAGGATTCGGTAGTCGGACAAGCTGAGTCCGACCAACGAGCCAAGCCTGGCTCCAAGTGTTCTCTCGGTGGTGGCCCATGCGGCGCCAAGGCTGAGAACAAGTCGTTCCGGGTGTGTCGTGAGTGGTGCCTGATCTGCGGCCGATGTAGATATGGTCATGAAGCGAATATACATGAGCACTCACGGAGTGCACACGTAATATCACCCTTTCTCCGCCCGAGGCTTCGGCCTAGTCTCGGAGTCCAAGGAGGAGCGAGACATGAGCGAAGAACGGTCACTCGAAATCGAGGTGCAGGTGCCAGGCACCGCCGAGGAAGTCTGGAGGGCGATTGCCACTGGGCCAGGGATCTCCTCCTGGTACGTTCCGCATCAGGTCGAGGAACGCGAGGGCGGGGCCGCAGTTGCCTCCTTCGGCCCAGGTCCTGAAATGCAGATTGCAGGTCGGGTGGCAGTCTGGGATCCACCGAAGCGGATTCTCTTCGACAAGGGAGAGCCAGATGGTGACGAGGATCCCGGGCTTGCATTCGACTGGCGTGTCGAACCTCATAACGACGGAACCTGCACCGTGCGGTTGATCAACACCGGCTTCGGGACCGGCGAAATGTGGGATGGTCAGTACGAAGGTATGAAGGAAGGGTGGAAGCTGTTCTTCTTCAACCTGAAGCTCCACATGGAGAACTTCGCCGGACAGTCCGCCACCGCAATTCTTCCAATGGCCATGTGGGAAGGGAACCAAGCGGAAGTGTGGTCCAAGCTGACCACCGATCTCGGGATCGATCCGGCCCCGAGCGTTGGAGACCGAGTCGAGACCTCCGGCGATGCTCCTCGATTGGCGGGCACCGTGGTGCAGGCGGACTCGTGGCGAATGGCGCTCCTATTGGACGAGCCAGCTGAAGGCACCGCATTCCTCGCGGCGGAGGGCGATGGTCCCTACGTTGGAGTGTCGGTGTGGTCGTATCTGTACGGCGATGCCGGTGCGGAGGCCGCTGCTACCGCTGAGCCTGCATGGTCGGAATGGCTCGGGGCTCGGGGGCCTTCGGAACCTGAGGCTGAGTAGTTCAAAACAACGGTGCTGGGGCTAGGGGTGCGAGGGTGCTTCAGCTAGGCCCAGCTTCGTTGGTGCGGCCCACTTGCCGGTAGGAGGCAGCGAGGTTCGCTCGGGCGGTGAGCGTGTCGGGATGTTCGACACTGACGAGCTCAGCGGTTGTTTGGGCGCAGCGTTCGGCGAGGTCCGGGCGTGTTTGGGTGCCTACGGCGATAATGCCGTGAGCGACTTCAACCGTGTCGGTGGTGAGGACGAGAAGACCGAAATCGGCGAGTGATGCGAGCGTGCCACGCACCAAGTCGACATCACCGAATGGGTCGCTGTCGGCGAGCGCGGTGGTGAACCATGTTCGGTTGATGTTGCGCCAGTCGTGCGTGGACGCCACCGCGAGCGTGAGAGGAGCGAGCGGGTGCTGCTGTTGTAGCGTGGCGAGGGATTCGTTCTACACGGCGGCGACGGTTCGTTTGTAGCGTGCATCAGATTCGAGGTCGAGGTGTTTGATGCCTTCAAGATCGACCAGTTTGATGTACTCGGCGAGGGTGAGCCGGTTCCGGCAGCGTTTGCCGGCGAGATACAACGCAAGTGGGAGGTAGCCGAGCCGTTCGGCGAGGGCCGGGAGTTGGGGTCGGCAGGCAGGTTGGCGGCGCCAATCCACCCGACGAGCAGGACTGCGTCGGCGAGTGCTTGTTCGTGCACTTTTGCGGCGATCTGGGTTTGCCGACCCCACCGATTCAGCGACAGCGGTAAGGACAACGGTTGATGCGGTGCTGAGCTGTTCCAGCGCGGCGTCGCGGAGGCTGCACCTCGTGAGAAGGGCTCGAAGCGGTCGATCGGCTGTTGGAAGGCCGACTGCTTGGAGACCGGCACGACTGGTCTGGCTGGTGGCAAGCGAGAAGCTATATCTAGATGATCCACCCCTAAACGTTCAGATATATCTAGACGAATGGATCTATTTCGCCTACTCTTAACTAGACGAACGAAGGACCTGGCTATGGGCAGCAACAAGGCAATGGCTCGCTCAGCGCTCGAGCGGGACCTCGAACGACATCGCGACACGCCTACCCTCGCACCGCGCAGCGGCTGGATCCGAGCCATCCGCGATGCGCTCGGCATGTCTACGAGCGAGCTCGCCAGTCGCATGGGGGTATCGAAAGCGCGGATCGGCCAAATCGAGCGGGGAGAGCGTGAACGCACTATCACCCTCGACACACTCGAGCGCACCGCCAACGCGCTTGGGTGCCGCGTCGAGTATGTCCTGGTCCCTCGCGAGCCGCTCGACAAACTCGTCTGGGCTCAGGCCATGGCGAAAGCCAGAGCAGAGATCGGGGCAGTCGATCACACCATGGAGCTCGAGGATCAGCGCCCTGATCCCAGCTCCACCGCGACGCGCATCCAGGAGGCCGCCCGCCAGCACATCGACAAGCGCGGCCTCTGGTCATGAGCGATCCGCTGTTCGACACCAGCGACGGCAACACGCCCATCGATGAGGACGAGGCACTCGGACT
>DORQ01000259.1:0-413 GCA_003514205.1 Acidimicrobiaceae bacterium | reverse complement strand
AACATTCTCGACGCCCGTCGTGCGATCCGCTCTCCAACTCTCGGCGAGGTACTCGACGACCTCTGGTTACGCCAGCTCCATTTTCGGATGTTCGGAGATGTCTGGACCTGGGCTGGAACATACCGGGTCAGCGATCGCAACATCGGCATCGACTGGACCGAGGTTACCGCTGCAGTTCGGAACCTCGTTCAGGACGCACAAGCCTGGATAGGAGACGACGAGCAGCACACGTCGGTCGCCCGGTTCCATCACCGACTCGTCGCTATCCACCCCTTCCCAAATGGCAACGGCCGCCACGCCCGCGCCGCGGCCGACTACCTCTCCAACGCCCTCGAAGTCGCTCCGCCCACCTGGGGAGCGCTCACCTGCAGCGACACCGCCAACCTGCGCACCGCTTACCTCGCGGCTCTCCG
>DORQ01000050.1 GCA_003514205.1 Acidimicrobiaceae bacterium | reverse complement strand
CTGGCTGCGATGGTCCGGTGCTGGCACGGCTCAAGCGAGGGCCACCGTGCGGGGCGTGCTCAAGCTGCAGCTGCTGGCGAACGGGCTCGGGTTCTCGTTGGTACTGGTATTCGTCCGCCTCTTGTTCTCGACTCGAGAGATCGGTGAACGAGGCGAGCTGAACCTGCTCGTACTCGGAGCGTTCATCGCTGTGATGGTGATTCTGGGCCTTGTGGTGAATGGGCTCCTGCTGCGCCGCGCAATGGTGTGGGTGCGAGACGAGACACCGCCTACCGGACGTCAACGATGGCTACTCTTCCGACTTCCGTTTCTAGAGTCACTCGCAGCTATGGTCACCTGGGCAGTTGGTGTTGTGCTGTTCACCCTGATCAATGCTTCGGCGGCGAGGGCGAGCGTCGGTATCGCTCTCGCAGGAATTCTGACCTGCTCAGCGTTGTACATGTTGCTCGAAGGCCACTTTCGTCCGGTCTTTGCGCTAGCGCTGGCAGAGACAGATCTGCCTGAGGGTCGTCGAGATGTGTTCCCTCGCTTGCTGATTGCGTGGCTGATCGGGAGCGCCTTGCCGTTGATCGCCATCGGCATTGGCCCGCTGATCGATCGGGAGCGCTTTGATGTTGCTCGGCTTCCGTGGTTAGCGCTCAGTGCCGTTTTCGGTGGCGCCATTGTGATGAGCATTGCTGCCATCTCTGTTGCACGGCCGCTGAACCGAGTGCGCGAGGCCTTACGTCTCGTGGAGGGTGGGGATCTGTCGATCCGAATTCCAGTGGATGACCTTGGCGAACTCGGCCGACTTGCTGAAGGCGTGAACGACCTCGTGGCAGGACTTCGCGAGCGTGAACTTCTCCGGGAGGCCTTCGGCAAGCAGGTTGGGCACGCTGAGTTGGCCGAGTTGTCAGCTTCCCCTGATGCAGCGGGCTCGGGGGAGCGCCGAGAGGTGACGGTGATGTTCGTCGATCTCTCGGGATTCACGCGCTACAGCGAGGGGCACTCTCCCGAAGAGGTTGTTGCCATGCTCAATCGGTTCTTTCGTGTTGTGGTCGCGGTCGTGAATCGCGAGGGAGGATGGATCAACAAGTTCGAAGGTGACGCCGCAATGTGTGTGTTTGGCGCTCCCCAACTCGACGAGAATCATGGTGCTGGCGCCCTTCGTGCGGCTCAGGCGCTGCCGCGAGAGTTGGCACGAGTCCCCAATGTGTTGCCAGCCGGAATCGGTGTCGCCTCAGGAGTAGTGATCGCCGGGTTCCTTGGCACCTCGGAACGATTCGAATACACCGTAATTGGTGACTGCGTGAATCTGGCAGCCCGGCTCTGCGAGCGGTCCAAAGAGCATCGATCGGGTGTGCTAGCTGCGGCAGAAACGGTTGGATCAGCCGGGTTTCCCGATACCTGGGTTCGCGTTGGGCGGGTTCGTGTTCGAGGCCGCCAACAACGTGGTGATGTGTACACCATTTCGCCACCTCGACGAGGACGTGACTAGAGAAGCACTAGGGGCAGCCTCTGCTGCGACCCTGGGAAACGGCTCAACTACGCCAGCTGTGGTTGAGTGCCGACCCGACCTCGAAAGAGATCTGCATAGAGCCCGTCATTCGCCAAGAGCTCGTCGTGGGTCCCGCTCTGGACGATTCGGCCTTGGTCAAGCACGAGAATCTGATCGGCGGCGATGATTGTCGAGAGCCGATGGGCGATGACAATTGAGGATCGACCCTTGAGAGCGTTTGCAAGTGCCAACTGCACCAGGTGCTCGTTCTCGGTATCGAGATGGCTTGTCGCCTCATCGAGAATGACGATTGCGGGATTCTTCACCAGCAGCCTCGCGATGGCGAGACGCTGCTTTTCGCCACCAGACAGCCGGTAACCACGCTCGCCCACCACGGTGTCGAACCCGTCGGGCAGCCGTTCGATCACATCGAGAACCTGCGCTGCGGCGCACGCGGCCCGGAGCTCTTCCTCGGTTGCATCGGCGCGGGCGTATCGAAGGTTCTCGCCAACGGTGGTGTGAAACAGGTGAGGGTCCTGGCTCACAACGCCGATTGCGTGACGCAAGCTCCGCTGAGTCACCGACCTGATATCGAGCCCATCGATGGAAATTGATCCCTCAGTGACGTCGTAGAGCCTCGACACGAGCGAGGAAAGCGTCGACTTTCCGGCGCCCGACGGTCCGACGAGTGCGACCATCTGACCGGCTTCAATCGTGGCAGAGACGTGGTCCAAGACAAGTTGATCATCGTCGCTTTGTGGGCCGAAGTTACCCTCAAGTGAAGCAACTGCAGAGTCGCTGCCCTTTGGATAGGTGAAGCTGACGTCGTTGAACTGAATGGTGCCAGCCGGCCGGGCAAGGTCCACTGCGTCGGGAGCATCCTGAATGGGGTTCTCAGTGTCGAGCACTTCGAAGACTCGCTCGAAACTCACAAACGCGCTCATCACGTCGACCCGAGCGTTGGTGAGCGAGGTCAATGGCTCATAGATCCTGACGACGAGCGCTGAGAGTGCAATCAAGGTTCCAAGCGAGATCGAACCGTCAATGACTTTGTGACCGCCCCACCAGTACAC
>DORQ01000226.1 GCA_003514205.1 Acidimicrobiaceae bacterium | reverse complement strand
ACCAGAGTGAGTCCGAGGTAACGAATAAGGAGATCTTCCGGGGCGAAGTGCTCGAGTCGCTGATCGGATGCGATCGAGATGCTGGTGCGATCGAGGAGGAGCTCCACTGGAGCACCTGTGCTCCAAGGTCGTGGCCGAATTGAATAGAGCGAGGCAAGCGCTTCGATCTCCTCATCGCTCAGGCGTGCATCGCCTCGCTCAGCATCGGCGAGTTGATCAGGGAGAAATTGGCCTGCCGAAGCTCGAGCGAGTGCGCTCAGATGCAGACCCTGTTGGGTCCGCCGCGCGGACAGGAGCGCACCAAACCGCTGCGCGGGAACCAGTGAGTTATCGATGCGATCCAGGACTGCGGGCACACAGCGATATCGACGAGGCCGTTGCAAAGGTTGAGAACATTTCTCGTTCCGCACCCATGGTGGCCATTATCGGAAGGGTGGTCCAGTGACCCACGCTACGAGTGAGCTTCGACTGCCGGAGCGAAGTGGTAACACCCGGTGGTACTCAAAGGAGGGGAAAACAATTGCGGTGCCTCGTTGTTGAGTCAACGCAGTGAAATCCTCGAGTTGGTCTCGTTCGTAATCCTCAGCAACCTCGAAGAACTGGAGCTCAGCGCCTGAGTAGTCAGCCGGGTCCGAGAGCTGCACCACAATCGAGAGCTTTCGTGTGGAGGCATCACCGTCGAGACCGTCCTGATGCCAGGAGTAGAAGGACCCTGGTCGGTCGTACATGGTGAACTGAAGGTCCTCACCGAAGCCCGTGAGATCAAACTGGTAGCGGCGGTTCGCGCGCTCGACCAGTCTGCTGAGGCGGTTGAAGATCCAACTGTGTTCCTCAGTTGGCTGAATCCACGCTGTTCGAGAATCCCGGATCTCGTGGTCCTCGATATGGGCGCCGTGTGTGCCCTCGATAGCGGCTGCTGCAGCCTCCAACCCGGCCCCCAGGGTGAGAATACGGTCGCACTGTTTCGGGGTGAACGTGGCGGGGTGGATTTCGTAGGGCTGGTATGGCGGAGGTGGAGTGAACTGAAAGGTGGGTCTGGAGAGCAGTTCCCATCCAGCCATGCGTTGCTACTTGTCGCCGAAGTACAGCGTGGTGGTGGTAGTTGTTGCCGCCGTGGTTGTGGTGGGTTCGGTGACGGGCACAGCGTTCTCTCGGTCCCCGGTGATTCGAACGTCGGGATTCAGTTCAGGCCGGGCGCAGCCAGCTGCTCCCACGATGAGAGCGAGCGCAGCCAGGCCTGAGGCAAGGTGGCGTTGTGGGGTCGTCATGTGATTGCTCCAGAGGGGTTCACCGGTTACTCACCGAATACTCTTTCGTATCACAAGGCAGTCGCGCCAAACGGGAATTCGGACAGAATCCGCCCAGCGGCTCCTCGCAGGACCCCAACACCTGAGTTCAGCGGGAAACCTCACTACGTAGATGGTGTGAAGTAGGGGTTCCAGACCTGATCGTGTTTCGACAGGTACTCCTCCACTGGGGGCTGGGAGGTGAACGCACGAACTACAGCCCGGTGGGTGCCCAAGGAATTGTTCTCAAAGATCGCTTGGGCATCCTGCACCGACGCGGCAGGGTCCACCCAGACGGCTGCGATCACGAGCCAGTTCCTCAAGTGTTCGGGACTCAGGACTTGGTCTGCGGCTGCCTGGCCGATGCCTGCGGCGACACCTGCCTGTGCGGCGCCCCACGCGAGGGAACTATGCGGTTGGGTCATCAGGGGAGATTTGGACACAAAGAGTGTGTTCGGAAGCACCGGAAGGTCAGGATGGACAACAACCATGAACGGCGCATGGCCTGCGCTCGGGGTAGCCAATGCTGTTGCCCAAGCGATTCCGACTGGGCCGTCTTTGGGCCCGAGAATGAGGTTGAGGTGTGCCGCCGCTGGGCCGGTACCGACGAAGGCCTCGCCAATCAACAGTGGTGAGTCGTGAGGAGGCACAAGCAACTCAGATTCGGGTGTGAACCGTGAATCATCCATGGGTATTCACTCCGGATTCGGTTGACTGGCCTGCAGGTATTCTTCCGTAACGAACCCACTTCAGATGGTCTGAGGAGTCGGTGCCGGGTGTGGTGTCGTAGGCCAAGAGCGCGACATGTCGTGTCACAGCACCGGAGATCGGTGCAACACGGTGAAGGGAATCCCGACCTCGGAAGATCATGAGTGTTCCCGGCGTCATCGGTAGACAGGTGACATGAGAGCGATCCCCTTGCAGTACATCCTGGGTCGCCACGAGCTGTTGCTGTGTTTGCTCGAGCGGTGAGGTTCGAAGGCCTGGAACCACCTCGAATTCGCCACCTCGCTCACTTGATTGAAGGGCAATGGAGACAACGAAGTCGGTTTGGTCGAAGTGCCAGGCGAGTTCGTCGCCGTCGTGCATCGAGGCCAGATTCATAGCACCGAGTGGATCGGCATAGGCAAAGAGCTCTGGCGCGTTCACCACTGCGCGCACGAATTCCCGGAACACGGGCGATTCATACAGAATGCGGAGCAACGAGTCTGCCGGAATTCTGTCGTAGGGGATTGCGGTGAGTGCTGATCGTGACAGTGTTCGTCCCGGATGGCCTTGAGGGAGCGTTTCGTCGACCGGGCTGAGATACGGCGTGCCAAACACCTCGGAATAGTGGCCGAATTGCTGGAGGAACTCGGCTTCGGACACCGAGGCCTCGACCGCTTCCTCTGTGAGGAACCCCTCGAGGATCGCCACACCATTGACTGAATAGGCAGTGCTGCATTGATGTGCCAGCGCTGCGATTGAGGTTCCATCGCCTCGATACCGTTGGGTGTCGACGATTTCCTCCCAGGGACTATTCCTCGCTGAAGAAGACATTCTTTACTTCGGTGTAGTGATCCATCGCCGCCATCCCGAGTTCGCGCCCGAAGCCGCTTCGTTTGAAGCCTCCAAAGGGCGCTTCGGTTCGAACAGAACGGCTGGTGTTGACCCCAATGACGCCAGTTCGGACGGCCTTCGTCACTCGGATGGCGCGGCCCAGGTCGCGGGTCCAGAGCGAGCCTGACAGGCCGTAGGGGCTGTCATTGGACATTCGTATTGCGTCCTCTTCTGTATCGAAGGGGATAATCGCAGCGACGGGACCGAAGATCTCTTCCTGGGCGACGCGATCGGAATTCTTGACGTTGCTCAGCACCGCTGGGCTGAGGAACCAACCAGGTCCTGATGCTTCGCCCCCGCACAACTGGTTCGCACCCTCGGCGTTGCCAATGGCGAGGTACTCGAGGCTGGTGCGACGCTGACCTTCTGAGATCATCGGGCCGAGTTGGGTATCTTCGGAGAGTGGATCTCCGACCACCAGGCTTTGGGTTCCTGCAGTGAATCCCTCGACGAACTGGTCATACACCGATCGTTGCACGAGGAAGCGGCTTCGAGCGCAGCAATCCTGGCCCGTGTTGTCGAATACTGACATGGGTGTCGCTGCGATTGCCTTGTCGATGTCAGCATCTTCGAAAATGATGCATGCCGACTTGCCGCCAAGTTCGAGGGAAAGTCGGGTGATGTTGTCACTTGAGGCCCGCAGGATTGACGCTCCGGTCGATGAATCTCCAGTGAAGCTCAGCTTCGCGACGCGAGGGTCAGACGCGAGCTTGTTGCCGACTGTTGCCCCAGGACCTGGAATCACCGATACGCAGCCAGGCGGAATTCCTGCTTCGAGCAATACCTCGGCCAGAAGGAGTGCCGTCACTGGAGTGAGACTGGCTGGTTTGATCACCACTGGGTTTCCGCATGCGAGCGCTGGAGCGACTTTCCAACAGGTGATGAGCAGGGGGAAGTTCCACGGCACGATCAACCCGCAAACGCCCACGGGTTCACGGAGTGCGACGTTGAGCCCAGCGTCCTGCACCGGAATCACTTGGCCGTAGTGCTTATTGGCTGCGCCTGCGAAAAACTCAAAAACATCGGCTGCTGCGTTTGCTTCCCAACGCGCATTGCCGATTGGGTGGCCGCTGTTTCGCACCTCGGCGATTGCGAACTCCTCGGCCCGGTCCCGCAACAGCGCAGCGACTGCCAGGAGTACCTTGCCGCGAGCTGTGGCGTTGGTCTTCCGCCAGGTTCCAGACTCGAACTCTGCAACAGCGCAGTTCAGCGCAGCGTCAAGATCTCGCGGTCCGGCTTGGGCCACGGTAGTGAGGTGCTCACCAGTGGCTGGTTCGAAGACTGCGAAGGTCGAGCCGTCAGCACTTGCTCGGCGCTCCCCTCCAATCACCAGGTCGAAGTTGCTAGCGAGGCTCGTTGTTTCTCGGGGCGGCATTCGGCGATGGTAGCGCCCCGGAGGCGGGTCAGAGAATGCCCAAACTGGGTTCGCCCGCATGTTCTTGATCCCGGCGTTGTTGTTTGTTTCATTGCGCTGCGGTGTTTTGTAGAGTCTGCAACGGTTCGCACGCCGACGTGCGACGTATGACTCGAAAGCGAAGGCCAACGTGACGCGACTTGAGGGCAAAAGGGCGATCATTACCGGGGGTGCCAATGGAATGGGTCGCCTGGCTTGTGAGCGATTCGCTGAAGAAGGTGCGCAGGTAGTTGTAGCGGACCTGAACATGGACGCGGTTGAGGAGGTCGTGGCTGCCATCGTGGCGGCTGGGGGCTCCGCTGTAGGCGCCCAGGTCGATGTTCGGTACGCAGACCAGGTGGAGGCAATGGTCCAACGCTCCGTCACTGAGTTTGGCGGGTTGGACATCATCTACAACAACGCCGGCGTCTCCCCTGGTGAGGACGACACTCCCCTGAATACCTCAGAAGAAACCTGGGACTTCACCTTTGACGTCAACGTGAAGGGCGTCTTCCTGTGCAACAAGTTCGCGATTGCCGCCATGCTCGACTCGGGAGGAGGTTCCATCATCAACGTGGCGAGCTTCGTTGCACATATGGGCGCCGCTACCCCACAGATCGCCTATACCTCATCCAAAGGGGCAGTTCTCTCGATGACTCGGGAGATCGCAGCGATCTATGCCCGCCAGGGAATCCGTGCCAATGCGCTGTGCCCTGGGCCGGTGCTGACGCCGCTGTTGGCCAAGTTTCTGTCTGATGAGGAGAAGCGGCAACGGCGGCTCGTTCACATTCCCATGGGCCGTTTCGGCGAAGCGGCGGAGATGGTCAACGGAGCCCTCTTTCTTGCCAGTGATGACAGTTCCTATATGACAGGGCAATCGCTTCTTATCGATGGTGGGATCACGAGCAGTTACACCACTCCCCTGTAGATCCGTCTCAAACCTCGCCTCAAGCCACTTCCGAAGGTGGGGTCAGAGCAAGCCCCCGCAGGCCCGGCCTACACTTCGACTCCACAGGGGCGGAGTCCCCTTTTGAAAGCGAGTGATGAGCGATGTTGAGCGTTGAAGAACTACAGAAGCTCCATGCGGAGGGGTCCATCGACACCGTGCTGGTCGTGTTCCCAGATATCCAAGGTCGATTCATGGGCAAACGCGTTCGCTCCGAGTTCTTTCTGAGCGAACTGCCCAACAACGGTGGGTCAGTCGAGGCGTGCAACTATTTGCTTGCCGTCGATGTGGACATGAACGTCCTCGAAGGATTCGCCTCAGCGAATTGGGATTCTGGCTACGGGGACTTTGTGTGTCGACCAGATCTGTCGACGCTGCATCTTGTGCCATGGTGCGAGAAAACAGCGCTTGTCATCTGTGACCTCGAGAACCACGACGGTTCACCCGTCGTGCAAGCTCCTCGATCAATACTCGCCGCTCAGATCGAACGTGCACGGGAGCACAATCTGGGCGTCAAAGCCGGCACTGAGCTCGAATTCTTCCTGTTCGAACAGTCAATGGAACAGGCCTGGGACCAAGGCTTCACCGGTCTGACGCCCTCAAGCCGCTATGTCATCGATTACCACATCCTGCACACCACCAAAGACGAGTGGCTGATCCGAAAAATACGAAACGACATGGCCGAGGCCGGCCTGCCAGTTGAATTCTCAAAGGGCGAGGCGGGTCTCGGCCAGCACGAACTCAACCTCCGCTACGACGACGTCATGGCAATGGCCGACAATCACAGCATCTACAAGAACGGGGCTAAGGAGATCGCTGCACTTGCTGGTCGGGCGTTGACCTTCATGGCCAAGTACAAGTTTGACGAGGTTGGCTCTTCCTGCCATATCCATTCCTCTGTGTGGGACCTCACCACCGAGCGTTCGTTGATGGCTGACCCCGATAACCCCCATGAGCTCTCAGACACCTTTCGTTGGTGGTTGGGCGGACTCCTGGAAACGGCGGGGGATTTTGCGCTGTGTTGGGCCCCGTACATCAACTCCTATAAGCGGTATCAGCCCGGTTCCTGGGCTCCCACTGCGATTGGTTGGGGGATGGACAACAGAACCCTCGGGTTTCGTGTTGTGGGCCACGGCCAAGGAATGCGCGTGGAGTCTCGTATCCCCGGAGCTGACGCCAACCCCTATATCGCGCTGGCGGCAACGGTGGCGGGTGGCCTGTACGGCATCGAAAACAAAATCGAGCCGCCAGCCGCCTACATCGGGAATGGCTATGAGTCCCAGCTCGACAGGATCCCCCACACGCTGGTTGATGCCATTGAGCGATTTGAACAGTCGTCAATTGCGAAGGCCGCCTTTGGCGAAGAGGCGCATTTCCATCTGCTGCACATGGCGAAGCAGGAATGGGCCGAGTTCAACCGAGTGGTGACCGATTGGGAACTTCGTCGAAATTTCGAACGGCTGTAGCTCAGGTTGACTTGATGAGGCCGAACATTGCGTTGACCTGCCAACGCCATCCTGCTGGGGCGCTCTGGAAGCTGGAGCCAGCGTTCGCGATCATCAGCTACTACATCGACGCGGTGTGGGCCGCTGGAGGGCTGCCGGTGCCCGTGTACCCGCCTGGGGCTCCCAGTGAGGCTGCCGCTGAGGTCCTCGACCACGTTGATGGCGTGATAGCGATCGGCGGACTCGACGTTGATCCTGCACGCTATGGTGAGCAGCCCCACGAAACAGTGATCACCGCTCCAGGCCCACAGGAGGAGTTTGAGGCGGAGATGATGGTGGGCGCACTTCAGCGAGAGATGCCGCTCTTTGCGATCTGTCGCGGCATGCAGCTCCTCAACGTGGTTGCTGGCGGCGACATGCACCAGCACGTGGCGCCCGATGGGGTCCAGCCATTGCATGGCATTCCTAACGGTGGGGGCGGGAACCTTCACGAGGTACAACTCGTGGAGGGCTCAGGGATCCAGCGACTTCTCAACTCCCCCACCATCGTTGCGCGCTGCCACCATCACCAACAGGTTCGTACCATCGCGCCGGGGTATCGTCTCGCTGCAGTGGCTGCGGACGGATGTGTGGAAGCGATTGAACGCGAGGAGGATGCCCACCTCGGTGGGTTCCTGCTTGCCGTGCAGTGGCATCCAGAGGAGACCGCACTCACTGACCCGCAGAATGGCGCGCTCTTTAGCGGATTGGTTGAGGCAGCGCGGGCCTATCGGGAGAGCACCGGTAGGCGTATCTCTCGCTAGTGCTTGGCGACGAACGGCGTGTGCACCACTGTTCCCTCAAGGAGGGAGCCGCGCGCCTCGCACTGAATACAGTCACCAACGGCGACATCGGGATGCACAAACGCAAGAGCGATGCCTTGGGAGAGCATTGGTGAGAAGTTGCCCGAAGAGACCGTACCGACGCGCTCGCCACCGCGAAGGACAGCCATTCCTGCTCGTGGTGGGCGCTTGCCGTCGATGAGTAATCCCACGAGCACAGGGTCGACACCAGCGGCCTTCTGGGCGGCCAGGGCGTCTCGGCCGCGAAAGCCCGGCTTGGTCCACGACACCACCCATTCGAGGCCAGCGTTCAGCGGGGTGATTCCTTCACCGAGTTCATGGCCGTGCAGTGGCAGCGCCGCTTCTAGACGAAGGGTGTCGCGGGCTCCTAGGCCGGCGGGTTCAATTCCAACTGAGGTGATCGCCCGCCAGAGGTCGCTCGCTCGTTCCGCTGGCACTGCAATTTCGAACCCGTCCTCGCCGGTGTAGCCAGTCCCAGCAACCACGCAGGTGGTGCCGTCAAACTCGAACTCTGCAACTCGGAATCGCCCGATGCTGGCTGCTTCTGGAATGACAGCGGAACTCATGGCCCGTGCGTTTGGGCCCTGAACGGCGAGGATCGCACGAGTTGCGGTGACATCGTTGACCTGGAGCTTCTCGTTGCTGACGCCAAGGGCCGCTACGACGCCATCAGTGTTCGAAGCATTTGGCATGACATCGAAGAGTTCGGGCGTTCGCCACCACACGATGATGTCGTCAACAACTGAACCGGTCTCGTCAAGCAGGTGGGTGTATTGGCATCGGCCTGGTTCAACCTTGTCGAGATCGTTGGTCAGAACAGCCTGAAGGCGTTCCAGTGCAAGGGCGCCTTCGACTCTCACAGTCCCGAGGTGACTGACGTCGAAGACCACGGCGGCGGTGCGGCACGCACGATGTTCAGCAAGTGTTCCTGCTGCATAGTTCAGTGGCATATCCCAACCGCCAAAGGGGACCATTTTGGCCCCGAGTGCTCGGTGGGTTGAATCGAGTGGCGAGAGTCGTGTTGTCACGACGCCATGTTAGATCGCTGTTCGAGATCCAACTGCGTTGAGATCACGTGGCGATTCTTGAGCGGCGTCCTCGACAGGCCCAGTGAATCGAAGAATGGTTGCGTCAAGTTCTTCGCGTACGCCGTCTAGCGGCAGCACATTCAGAACGCCTTGTCCCGATCGAAGCGCGTCCACAAGCTCATCTCCAGTTCGAACCAGAATTGATCGTGCTCCTGAGATCACGAGATTGGCCGCAGTGATGTCTTCGCCCAATTGCTCTCGGAGATACTGGAAGACTTGGCGCACCTGCTCCAGCTTGATGCCGGAGTCGAGCAGGCTCTTTACCACCTTGAGTTCAAGGAGATCTCGGTATGAATACTGGCGGCGTGAGCCGCTTCCCTCGGCGTCGGCCAGTGAGGGCCGAATCAGGTCGGTCCTCGCCCAGTAGTCGAGCTGACGATATGAGATCCCAACGATCTCGGCAGTGCGCCGCCCCGAGTATCCGGTCAGCGGCGTTGCTTCGGTGGTTTCGGGGGAAGAACTCGGTGAGTCAGTCATGTGTGCTCCTTGAGCGCAATTACAGGTACGAAATTACGCCAGGGTCACGCTACAGAGGCGCGCGCGGCATTTCAATCATTTGCAAGCAACTTTCCGATTCCGAGAGCCTGCACGAGCTTAAGGGCTAGCCGAAGTCCTCTGGATCCACTGAGTCGATGAAGTCGCGGAACTGCTCAACCATTTCGTCAGGGTCGAGGGGGAGGTCATCTTCTGAGGCCGCCTCGACACCGGCCAGGTCCATGACCGCCTCGCTCACGAACATCGGCGCATCTGCTCGCAACGCGAGTGCAACGGCATCTGAGGGCCGACAGGAGACTCGTTGATGGGTCTCACCCACCTCCAACTGCAACTCGGCGTAAAACGTTGTCTCCTGCAAATCAGTGATCACGATCTGTTCAACGTGCAGGTCAGCTGCTTCAAAGATGGTTTGCATGAGGTCGTGGGTGAGGGGCCGAGAAGGCTGCTCCCCTACCAGCGCAAGCTCAATGGCAACTGCTTCGGGTCGGGCGATGGCAATAGTGAGGGTCCGCGATCGATCACCGACTTCGCCGAGCATGAGTAACGCAACCTCTCGGCGAGGCCATTGAAGCCCGATTACCTCAACTTGTAGCACGAGATCCCCTATCCAAGGTGCCGGTGGAGAGCCTGGTTGACCAGCGCTGTTTGCAGCTCTGATCCCTCCCGAACCATCTGAGCGAGTGTCTCGCTCGCCGCGGCTCGGGCCTGGGGGTTCCGTCGCTTGAGAAGCGGCAAGATCATCTGCTCCAGAAAACCGGCCTCCCGGTCAGCGGAGTTCTTGTAGCTGCGAAGATGCCGAATCTCGACGCCTCGATCGAGAAAGGCAGCAACTGCTCTGGCCACAGCGATTGAGGAGGGATCAAAGGTTTCTTCTCCTCCGACAATCGAAGGTGTCAACATCCCGTAGGTGACCAGGGACTGCAGCGTCGCAGTATCGAGGCCAGTGACTTCACTCACCTCGTGTATTCCGAATCGCAGTGCGCCGTCCACGGCGACCACGGCGATCTCTGGCCCATCGGCACCCCGAGACGCGCTCGGCGAAGTCTGCAACTCCTCCAACCATGTTCTGGCGCCGCTCCCTGGGTCCTCCTTCGCCGAAGCTTGACCGGCAGTTCGCGCAGTGTTGCGAGGAGCTCGGGGCTTGCTGGTCGGCTCTGTGGAGGTGACAGAGGCTGTCTCGCCAGAATCTGGTTGCGCCGGTCCTGGTTGCGCCGGTCCTGGTTGCGCCGGTCCTGGTTGCGCCGAGCCTGTCTGTGCCGGAGCCAGTTGCGTTGAACCTGTCTGCGC